>CAYIJU010000029.1:0-1922 GCA_964363855.1 uncultured Candidatus Saccharibacteria bacterium
TTGCTGGCAATGATGGTGGAGCTGGCTGATTGAATGGTCAGGGTGGAAGTTGTGCCGGTGGTCTGCCAAGTAGAAGCAGCTGCGCCGGTAAGGTTCAAACTGCTAGTGGCAATAATGCTGTTAGTGTTGATGGTAATGGTATTGCCAATGGTGGCGGTAGCAGTATATATGTTAGCCCACTTGGCTGCGGCTGAACCTATGTTATATGTAGTATTGCTGGCTGGTAATAAGTCGCCGGTGATGGTGGTGGTGGCTACGGCCAGAGTGCCGTTGAAGATAGCATTGCCTGTGCCGTAGATATTACCCACCACAGATAAAGTATAAGCTGGGCTGGTGGTGCCGATGCCAACAAAACCGCCAAAGGTGGAAGTGGATACCGCTCTGAATGTTCCATAAACATCGAGTAAATAAGCCGGGCTAGTAGTTCCGATGCCGATTTCGCCGGTTGTGGCAACCACTAATCTCTCGTAACCGCCCTGCTGCCAAAGAGTCAAATAATCCGTGCCGATACCAGCCCGATTATTTACCCAAGCCCATTTGCCAGCGCCCATTCTATCAAGCACAAACCAAGATTCGTTAGTGCCTGTAGCCGAAACCCGAATCTCAACCTGGCTATTACTGCCGAAAGCTGTAAGTTTTCCGCTCGGGTTCGTCGTCCCGATGCCGATGTTGCCGGATGAGGTTATATATAGTAGCGGCGCCGATGATGAAGAATAAGCGCCGAAAACTGCATTAGTAGAAGAAGCTCTGATAGTCAGCATCTCACTGGGCGTCGTTGTCCCGATCCCAACAAGACCTTGACTGGTGGCTAAAGTAGTGGTGCCGGCCACGGTTAAAGTGTTAAGGGCTGAAAGATTATTAACAGTGGCAGTGGCTGCATATATGTTAGCCCAACGAAAATTTGAAGAACCAAAATCATACGCCGAGTCGGAAAATGGCAAAATGTTAGATTTAACATAACCGGTAAAGAAAATCGGCGTGGAAGTGGCCGAGCCAAAAGTGGTAGTGGCTTGGGTGTAAAATGGGCTAGCGATGGAAGAGGTAGCTGTCGCGCCGGTTAAAACAATATTGCCCGAACCCCAGATATTGCCGACAACGGTTAATTTTTCCGAAGGCGTGGTGGTGCCGATGCCGACGTTTCCCTGAACCGTGGCCAAAGTCGTGGTGCCATAAACATTCAAAGTGCTGCTGGAGGTCAAACCGCTATTAAAAAGCATTGTGCCGGTATTGTCTACTGAAAATTGACTGACGCCTCCAACTTGCAAATCCAAAATTTTACCGGCAAAAGTGGCCGGCACATTCAAAGTAACTGTCTGGGCAGTAAGGGAATTGGCCGAAAGAGTTCCGCTAATTTCCGTATTACCGTTGATTTTAGTTCTGTCAGCGATATAAACTAAAGGATTATTAGCGCTGGTAGAATCAATTACTATTTGGCTTCCGGAAATTTGTATGCCGGTGCCGGCGGTTAAAATGACATTGCCCGTTCCCAGGG
The DNA here is from genome assembly GCA_964363855.1 of uncultured Candidatus Saccharibacteria bacterium. Classification (GTDB taxonomy): domain Bacteria; phylum Patescibacteriota; class Minisyncoccia; order Minisyncoccales; family CAZWNE01; genus JBBTTI01. The sequence goes on from CAYIJU010000029.1 coordinate 1,493, forward strand.
CCTGTAAAATAATATCGGCATTCTCCTGATAAATTTTTGGAGAAGATACCGGTTCCTTAATATAAATCTGCTGGGTGATAACTCCGCCCGGCGCATAAAGGCGATTGGCAATCGCGCTTTCCATATCTATTAATTGGGCTCGAACTACGGCTAAGGCCTTATCGTCAATTTTAAGAATTTCTTTAGTGATTTCTCTGACCGGTTCAATTTGCGTCACCCTGGAAACCTCCACTGTTCTGACAGTTTCTTTTCCCACTTTCGTTTTTAAGTCATTAACTTGTTGCTGGATGTTTTCCAAATCTTTATTATTAACCTCCACTATTCTTGACGGTAAAATATTTTTCCATGGAGAAATAACAAGCTTTCCGAAATTTGTAACTCGGTTTCCAATCTCTGAAACTCGGTTTCTTATTTTTGAAACCGAGTTTCT
>CAYIJU010000029.1:2022-7795 GCA_964363855.1 uncultured Candidatus Saccharibacteria bacterium
AAAGCAATGTTGGCTGTTAATAAAATAAAAACCAACCCTAAAACAAAAGCTGGTTTTATTTTTTCGAAATCAAAATTTATTTTCGGAAAAGAAAATGTTTTCTTTGTTATTTCTGCTTGCGGCTTATTATTAATATGGCCGTTGTACTCTTCAGCTTTTCCCAAATATTCTTTGAGCCATTCTTCTTTGGTCACCCAATTTCTACCAAATTTTACAGCCTTTAATTTTCCTTGCCGCGCGCGCAAGGATAAATACTCTTGCGTGTGATCGCAAAATTTCGTTGCGGTTTGTAATGATATATAATTCGGATCTTTACCCATTCATATATTTTCCTTTATATAAGAAGTGCTGTCAATAAAACAAAATAGGCTCAAAACCCCTTATTTTACGAACAAATATCGGATAAACAAAAAGATATCCACAAGCGCTTGTTTTTTTGCTAAAAAAATAAGCGCTAAGATGAAGCGCTATCGGCTAAAGGATACACTAAAGATTAGGGATTATTTTTGATATTTTGCAAAACACCTAAAGCTAAAAATGTCAAGATTAAACCGCCGCCGCCGTAACTAACTGATGGCAAGGGAATGCCGATAATTGGCAAGATGCCGATATTCATACCGATATTAATAAATATTTGTGAGATTAAAAGAGCGCTAAACCCCACAGCGAAAAGCCGAGAAAAATTACTGCTCGCTGATAAAGCAATTTTCATTATCCGCCAAATTAAAATTAAAAATAAAAAAAACAGAACCGATACTCCCGCCAATCCGGTCTCTTCGGCGATGGAAGCAAAAATAAAATCGGTTTGCGGTTCGGGTAAAAATCCATATTGAGTTTGAGAACCTTTAAAAATTCCTTGGCCGAAAAGACCGCCCGATCCCACAGCAATTTTTGCTTGACGCTGGTTCCAACCGACTTTTAAAGGATCCGATAGTTGGGGCTGGATGAAACTTAATATTCTTTCTTTTTGATAGTCTCTTAGAATTGTTGCCCAACTGGCAGTAAAAATAACTGCGCCTAAAAACGCTAAAATTAAAAAATGTTTTATTTTAATTCCCGAAACAAATAAAACCCCGGACCAAAGGCAAAGAAGCACTAAAACAGCGCCTAAATTGGGCTGAAGAAAAATCAAAACAGCAGGTAAGGCAATATAAAGGCCGGAAAGGAAAATATGCCTTATCCGATAGACTTCTATATGCCTTATTGAAAAATATTTAGCCAAAATTATAACTAAAATAGGCTTTAAAAACTCTACCGGGTCAATAGAAAATGGCCCTATCCTATACCACGATTTAGTACCTCTAATTTCTGGGGCAAAAAAGAATAATCCGACCAAAGAGAGCAAAGAAATAAAATAGAGGATAATAATCAAATAAGGATCGTCTCTAAAATATCGCCAATCAAAAAAAGAGAAAAGAATCATTATAAAAATCCCGACGCCAAAGAAAATAATCTGTTTTTTAAAATTCCACATATCTCCTTTGCCCAAAGACGAGCTGAAAATTGACAGCAACCCAAAACCAGTCAAAAGCAAAGCAGAAATAATCATTATCCAATCTAATTTCTTTAAATAAAGTAAAAAAGAATTCATGCTTTAATTATATACTAAGTTTTTATGTAATAAAAATTCATGTAACAAAAAAAGTTGGAGGAGGACGGGCCTCCCCCAACTTCAATCAACCTCAATTTTTATAACTCTAAAAAAAGATTATCTAATTTTTTAATTCTACTTTTATATTTTATCCAATCTTCAATAAATTCCTTACAACCTTTTTCGCCATTCATTGTCTCTGAAATAAATTTTCTATCAGTTACCGAAGGAAAATTCTTTTTACCAATGTAATCTTGGTAGCTTGACCACTTATAATTTTCCAAAAATCTAACAACTTTTTGCGGATTTTTAATCCCATTTTCTTTCCATTTCGGCTCTATCAAGGATATGGGATTAACGTGGATATAAGCAAAAACTATTTTTAATTGCTCGTTATTTTTTATATGAACAGCGCCAAATCTATTTTGAAAAACATAACCTTTCCGGCGATATTTTCTATTAAAATATCCGGCGAAACCTGTGCCAGCCTTTCTTAAAAATTTAGTAATTCCCCCCTCTTTAATTTGCCTTACTAATAAATGAATATGGTTTGGCATAAAAGAAAAAGTCAAAACTTCCACTAATTTATCCCTTGTTTCAATAATTAGTGAGGCGGAGGAGGACGGGCCTCCTCCGCTCTTCAACTTAGCTTTGACGGATTGTATATGGCGTCGTCTTTTAAAAATTTCTGTGGCAGTCGCGTTATTAAATTCATAGATAGAAAAAATTCCTCGATAATAATCATCTATATCTTTGAAAATTAAATTACCATCAATCCCCCTTAAGGTGATGTGATAAATTTCGTTATTTGCAAATTGTTGTTTTCTGTAGGGCATATTTTTTAATAAATAAAACTTGGAGGAGGCCCGTCCTCCTCCGCCCTATAGTCCGAGGAATTTTTTTATTTTAGAGATCGGGGTGGCAATAACTCTCCCCTCTTCATTGATAGTATTTAATCCTAAAATACTGCCCTCAATATCAAATAAAGGACTTCCCGAAATAATATTCTTTTCAAAAATATTTGTTTCAATAAAATCCTTGCTAAAACTTCTGATAATTCCTTCGTTGGCTACTCCCACTCCGACTAAAAAAACTCTCTCTCCTAATTTTATTTTTTCTAAATCGGCGAAGCTTAAAGTCGGCAAGTCTATCCGGCCTACCTTAATTAAAGCTAAATTTTCTTTTGAGTCTCTTTTCAAAATCTGATACGAAGTCGAACTCCCGTTAATATAAAAATAAAGAGCTGATCCCTGGGGGATTAAACTATTCAGAGTGACGGCTAAGCCGTCAGAAGTTACAATCAGCCCCGATCCCTCTAAGATTTCACCCGACTCCAGTTTCGCCCTGATATTGATAACTGTTTTTTTGGTTTTTTCAACGGCATTTTCTAAAGCCGTATTTTCCTGAATAATAATTTCTTTTTTTTCTATAATATAAACAGGCCCCGGTTCTGATTGATATTGAAGCTGATAAAAAACGAGGGCTCCTCCGCCCATTCCCAAAATAAAAATTATTAAAATTTTAAATATATTATTTAGCATATTTAAAAACTATTTTTTCTCCCTCCAAATCAACCACAACTTTTTCTCCGCTTTTTATTTCTCCTGAAACAATTTTTAAAGACAAGGGATCTAAAACTTGTTTCTGAATAACTCTTTTCAAAGGTCTGGCCCCCAAACTGGAATCAAAACCGATTTTAGCTAAAAATTCCTTAGCCGACTCCTGAAATTTAATATTAATTAATTTTAATAAAAGACGATCGGCTACTTTTTGAAGTTCCAGATCAACGATCTTTTTAATTTCTTCCCTGCCAAGATAATTGAAAATAACAATTTCGTCAATTCTATTTAAAAATTCCGGTCTGAAACTTTCCTTTAGGGCGCCCATCACTTTTCCCCTCAAGGACTCTTTTTCTTTTTTTTCAACATCTTCACCGATAAAACCTAAACTGGCTTCTCTGGCGATGATATCGGATCCGGCGTTTGAGGTCATAATCAAGATAGAATTCTTAAAAGAGGCTGTTCTCCCCTTAGCATCAGTCAAGCGGCCATCTTCTAGAATTTGAAGCAGAATATTAAAAACATCGGGGTGAGCCTTTTCTATTTCATCAAGTAAAATTACAGAATAAGGCCTTCTCCTTATTTTTTCCGTCAATTGGCCCCCCTCTTCGTATCCGATATACCCTGGGGGACTGCCCATCATCTTAGAAACCGTGTGTTTTTCCATATATTCTGACATATCTAAACGGATTAAAGAATTTTCGTCATTAAATAGGAATCCAGCCAAAGCTCTGGCTGTTTCGGTTTTGCCTACGCCAGTCGGCCCTAAAAACATAAATGAACCTAAGGGGCGATTTTCTTCAGAAATACCGGCTCTTGCCCGGCGAAGAGCGTTAGAAATGGCGGCGATGGCTTCTTTCTGGCCGACAACTCTTTTCCCCATAATTTCCTCCATATTTTCCAATTTTTTGATTTCAGCCTCTAAAAGACGGCTGACAGGAATACCTGTCCAACGAGAAACAATACTTGCCACCTCTTCTTCTCCAACCTCGCCTTTTAAAATCGGCCGATTTTTCTGAAATTTTACTAATTTTTCCTCAGCTATCTGCAAGTCCTTGTTTAGTTGAGGAATTTTTCCATATTTTAATTCCGCCACCTTTTGCAAATTGGCTTCCAGCTCGGCTTTTTCCACTTCAAAACGCAAACCTTCAATTTCTTTTTTTAAATTTTTAATTTTTAAAATTATTTCTCTCTCCGTTTTCCATCTTGCCTCAACGTCTTTCAGTTTGTCCCTTAAATCAGAAATCTGCCGAGGCAAACCGACTTTTTTATTTTTCTGAGCGACTATTTTCACTTCCAATTTTTGGATTTCTTTTTTCAAATTTTCCAATTCTTCGGGTTCTGATTCAATTTCCAAACGCAAAGCTGACATTGATTCATCCATCAAATCAACTGCCTTATCCGGCAGGAATCTGTCAGCAATATAACGGGCCGCCAGCTGGGCGCAAGAAATTAAGGCGCTATCAGTAATCTTTACGCCATGGTGCAGCTCATATTTTTCCTTAATTCCCCTTAGAATCGCTACGGTATCTTCAACTGAAGGTTCGGCCACATATATCGGTTGAAATCTTCGTTCTAGAGCCGCATCTCTTTCAATATATCTTTGATATTCCTTTAAAGTGGTGGCTCCAATGGCTTTTAATTCTCCTCTCGCCAGAGCCGGTTTTAATAGATTGGAAGCGTCTATAGCGCCCTCTGCAGCCCCGGCTCCCACCAAGGTGTGTAATTCATCAATAAATAAAATATAATGGCCAGCGGCCCGATTTAACTCCTTTAAAAGGGCTTTTACCCTATCCTCAAACTCTCCCCGGTATTTTGTGCCGGCGACTAAGGCTCCTAAATCTAAACCGATAATTTCTTTATCTTTCAGACTTTCCGGAACATTATTAAAAATAATTTTTTGGGCCAATCCTTCAACAACAGCGGTCTTGCCGACTCCGGCCTCGCCAATTAAAACCGGATTATTTTTAGTTCTTCTGGACAACACCTGCATTAACCGCCTGATTTCATTTTCTCTGCCCACCACCGGATCCAATTTTCCTTGTTTAGCCAAGGTAGTCAAATTTCTGGCGTATTTTTCAATAACCTGATACTTTGACTCCGGTTCCGGATCGGTGATTCTTTGACCGCCCCGAACCGAAACCAGCTGTTTTAAAAAAGTGTCATAATCTAATTTGCCGAACTCTAAAGTGGCAGCTCCGCCGCCCGGCTGTAAAAAAGCGGTTTTGTCTAAAATTTCTTTGGCTTTGCTTTCTGTGCCTAAAAGAGCCAAAAATAAATGCTCCACTGAAATGAATTCATCATTCATTTTCATTGCCTCCTGTCTGGCCCTGTCTAAAACTTTGGCCATATCTTGGGTCAAATAAAACTGGCCAAAGGCCTGCGGAGCAGGAACTATCGGCAATCTTTCCAAAGATAAATTTGCTTTGCGTTTTAACCCGGGAACATCTGCCCCTAAACGCGAGAGTAGGCTTGAAACCACGTTTTCTTCCTGTGAAAGCAAAGCTAAAAGCAGATGCAAGGCATCTATTTGCTGCTGGCTCTTTTCTCTGGCAAAATCCTGGGCCGAGAGTAAAACCTCCTGCGCTTTATGAGTAAAATTTCCCGTACCGCCGTTCATCAT
>CAYIJU010000030.1:0-7768 GCA_964363855.1 uncultured Candidatus Saccharibacteria bacterium
AAACCGAAAAGCCATTTTTAATGGCAGTAGAAGATGTTTTCTCTATTGAAGGCAGAGGAACAGTGGCCACCGGCAGAATTGAAAGAGGCGTGATTAATTCTAACGACGAAGCAGAATTGGTTGGAGTTAAACCGACGATAAAAACCACGGTTGTCAGTATTGAAATGTTTAACAAGATTCTTGATCAAGGTATGGCTGGAGACAATGTCGGCATACTTTTGCGAGGGTTGAAAAAAGAAGATGTGGAAAGAGGCCAAGTTTTGGCTAAACCCGGTTCGGTCACTCCTCATACCGAATTTGACGGCGAAGTTTATATTTTGACTAAAGAAGAGGGCGGCAGACACACTCCTTTTTTCACCGGATATAAGCCTCAATTATATTTCAGAACTACCGATGTTACCGGAGACGTTTCATTGCCCGAGGGCACAGAAATGGTTATGCCCGGCGATACGGTTAATTTGAAAGTTAAGTTGATTGTGCCTATTGCCATGGAAGAGAAACAAAGATTCGCCATCAGGGAAGGAGGAAAAACCGTTGGAGCGGGAGTGGTCACAAAAATAAACAAATAAAAAGTTCCTAGGCGATGAAATAAATTTCATCTTCATCTGCATTTTTAATAAATTAAAAACTTGATAAAAGATGGTCAAAAAGAAAATTGTCGAAAGCAAAGAAATAGAATTAAAGCCGAAACTTAGAATTAAGTTGCGGGCTTATGACCATAAGGTTGTTGACAGCTCGGCCAAGCAGATAATAGAAACGATTTTAAGGCAGGGTTCAGGAGCTTTGGGACCGATTCCTTTACCAACTGAAATAAAAAAATTCACTGTTAATCGGTCTTCTTTTGTCCATAAAGATGCCAGAGAACAATTTGAGATGAGAGTCCATAAAAGGATTATTGATATTTTGACTCCTAATCAGAAAGTCATAGAATCCTTAATGTCTTTAACTCTCCCTGCCGGCGTAGATATTGAAATCAAAATGTAAAATCCGAATTTGAAAAAGCCGCCCCCAAATAAACAAAGCCCGAGGTCGTTTAAAATAAACAGAAAGCCACCCTCTCGGGCGGTTTTTCGTTTGTAAGTATTGTTAGGTACTCAGTGTTTAACATCTTTATTTTGCTCGGGTATTTGACAGGGTAATTTAGAAATATATAATAAAATTATATGGGGATAATAAAAAATAAAAACATTACAATTGATGCTTTAGCGAGAATGGTAAAAAAGGGCTTTGACGAGACCGCCAAAAGAGGAGAGGTTAATGAGCGATTTGATAAAGTTGAGTATCGTTTAGATAAAATTGAAAAGTTAATTTAAAAGAAGAATAGAAAAATTAGAAACAGAAGTAAAAGAGCTTAAGGAATTGTTAGTTGTTTGACGGTTTTATTATTGGATATAGAAAAGCCGTCCCGAGCTTGTCGAGGGGCGGTTTTTTGTTGGTGATGAAGCTGCGGCTTCATCTTCACCCTTCGCTATCGCTCGGGTGTTTGACATTATTGTTGAGAAAAGATATACTCTATTATATGTAAACCAGCGAATAACGAATCTGTTACGAATATACAAATTCGTATATTCGCGATAAATTCGATATTCGTTGATTTTTTATGGCAAAGTTTATTTTAGGCAAAAAATTAGGCATGACTCAGATATTTGACCAAACCGGAAATGAAATTCCGGTAACTTTGATTGAGGCCGGGCCTTGCTCTGTTACTCAAATTAAAACAAAAGACAAGGACGGATACGAGTCCGTCCAGATTGGTTTCATCAAAAAAATTAAAAGAATCAAGAAAACAGAAAAAGGAAAAGAATTTAAAAATTTAAAAGAATTTTTAGGCAGCGGAGAATATAAAATTGGAGATGAAATCAGCGTTTCTATTTTCCAAGAGGGTGATCAAGTGAAAGTGGCGGGCATTTCCAAAGGCAAAGGATTTGCCGGAGCGGTGAAAAAAGAGGGCGTTCACGGAAAAAATAAAACCCATGGTACCAAGCACGAAGAAAGAACAACCGGTTCCACCGGCGCTTCCCAGCCGTCAAGAGTTGTCAGAGGAATAAAAATGGCAGGACGTTTTGGTTATGAAAGAGCGACAATAGAAAATGTAAAAATTGCTAAAATTGATAAAGAAAATAATATAATTGCCGTCCGCGGGGCTGTTCCCGGAGCTAAGGGAACATTAATAGAAATTAAAGGAACTTAAAAACTTAGAAACTCCGTTTCTAAGTACCGAGAAACGGAGTTTCTAAGTTCTAATTATGAAAATTCCAGTTTATAGCCAAAACGGAGAAGAGATGGGAGAGACCTTATTGCCGAAGGAGATTTTTGATGTTAAATTTAGCCAAGATTTAGTCCATCAGGTGGCAACAATTCAGGCGGCTAACAGAAGACAAATTATTGCTCATACTAAAACCAGGGGAGATGTCAGCGGCGGTGGAAAAAAACCATGGAAGCAAAAGGGGACAGGCAAGGCCAGAGTAGGTTCCAGCCGGTCGCCTTTGTGGCGCGGCGGCGGAATTGTTTTCGGCCCCAACAAGGAAAAAATTTATAAGAGAAAAATAAACAAAAAGACGGCAAGATTAGCCCTTTTTATGGTTTTGTCTTCTAAGGTCCGGGACAAAGAATTGATTGTTTTGGAAGATTTAAAAATTGAAACGCCGAAAACAAAGTTAATGGCGGGAATTATTGAAAATTTAAAATCAAAAATTGCCAATTTTAAAACCGGGACTGTTTTGATTTTATTGCCGGCAAAAGAAGAGATAATTTTCCGGGCCGCCAGAAATATTGCTAAAACCGACGTTATGGAATCAAGAAATTTGAATGCATTGGATTTACTGGACCATAAATATTTATTGGCGTCCAAAGAATCTATTAAGGCAATTAAAAATACGTTTCTTAAAAAATCCGAAACTTAGAAAACTTAGAAACTCCGTTTCTAAGTGAGAAACGGAGTTTCTTTAAACATGGCAACCTTAAATAAAAAATTTAATGAAATATGGAAGGCTTTAAAAAAACCGCGAGTTACCGAGAAGGCTACTGATTTAGCGGAAAAAAATCAGTATGTTTTTGAAGTTTTTCCCAGGGCCGGAAAGTCTGAAATCAAAAAAGCGGTTGAGAGTTTGTATGGAGTTAAGGTGACGGGAGTAGGAATAGTTAATATCCCCAGAAAAGAAAAAAGGGTTGGCAGAAATATGGGGTTTAAGGGCGGCTATAAAAAAGCCATTGCCAGGATAAAACAAGGCCAAAAAATAGAAATGTTGTCGAGATAATGGCGATGAGGATAAATCCTCATCTTCAATTTCATTTTTTATTCTAAAAAATTTATTTTATGGCAAAATCAATTTTAACAAAACAAGGTCCGGAAAAAAAATTGCTTGTTTCTTTGAAGAGATGGGCCGGAAGAAATTCTACCGGCACAATTACCATCCGGCACAGGGGAGCGGGAGCCAGGCGCCTTTATAGATTGGTTGATTTTGGCCAGCCAAAATTAGATGTCAAAGCGAAAGTTATGACACTTGAATACGATCCTTACAGGTCGGCTTTTATCGCTTTGGTGGAATATCCGGACAAGGAAAGAAAATATATTTTGGCTCCGAAAGATTTAAAGGCGGGAGACGAAATTATTTTTTCCGAGAATGCTGAAATAAAATCGGGCAACAGATTAAAGATTAAAAATATTCCGGTTGGCACGATGGTTTTCAATATAGAATTAGAGCCGGGCCAAGGAGGAATATTGGTCAAAGGAGCCGGAACAGCGGCAAAAGTCCAGGGATCGGAGAATAAATTTGTTCAAGTGGAACTTCCATCTAAAGAAACCAGATTGATTTTAGGGGAATGTTTTGCTACTATAGGCCAGGTTTCTCATCAGGAGCACAGATTTGAGATAATCGGTAAGGCGGGTCCTAAGCGCCACAGAGGCTGGCGGCCGACCGTTCGCGGTTCAGCAATGAATCCTCCCGACCATCCTCACGGAGGCGGCGAAGGAAAAACGCCAATTGGCATGAAACATCCTAAGACTCCTTGGGGAAAGCATGCCAGAGGAGTAAAAACAAGAAATAAAAATAAATGGACAAATAAAATGATCGTTAAGCGCCGAAAATAATATGTCAAGAAGCTTAAAAAAGGGTCCGTATATAGATGAAAGATTGGTGGCTAAGTTCAAAAATTTAAAGCAGGGAGGGAAAGAAATTATTAAAACTTGGTCAAGGAGATGCACAATTATCCCAGAAATGACAGGTTTTACTTTTGGAGTTCATAACGGGAAAGATTTTATTGTTGTTAAAGTTTCTGAAGAAATGGTGGGTCATAAGCTTGGCGAGTTTTCGTCAACTACCAAATTCTTGCGTCACGGAGGAAGAATGCAAAAGGAATTGGAAACAAAAGCCGCTGAAACCGAAGCCGCAAAAATGGAAGCGGTCAAAAAAACAACAGAACCGGCTAAAAAATAGTTATGATAAGAGCCAAACTCAGCAATTTAAGAATCGCGCCCCGGAAATTAAGATTGATAGTTGATTTAATCCGAGGGAAATCGGCTATGGAAGCTGAACGGATTTTAAATTTTGCCGTAAAAAGGGGAGTAAAAGATATTTTAAAACTTTTAAAGTCAGCCGTATCTTCAGCCAGACATGATTTCCAAATTGAAGAATCAAATTTATATATTACTAAAGTTACAGTTGATGAGGGGCCGAAATTAAAAAGATGGATGCCAAGAGCCAGAGGTTCGGCTTCAGAAATTCAGAAAAAAACATCTCACATAACTATTATTCTTGATGAGATAGAGAAGGGTAAAACCGCCGTTGTTAAGGATGAGGTGAAGGTGGAAAAGGAGAAGATAGCTAAAACAGATAAACCTAAATTTGAAGTTAAAAAAGAGGCGCCGAAACCCAAAAGAACAACGGGATTAAAGAGAATATTCAGGAGAAAAGCAATATAAAAAATTATGTCACATAAGGTCCATCCAAAAGCATTCAGAATAAGAGATATTGCCGATTGGCAGGCAAGAGGTTTTTATGGTAAAAAAATAGCTCCTAAACTTCGGGAAGATTTTGAAATCAGAGAATTTTTAAAAAATAAGATAGGAAAATTGGGGGTTGAAAAAAACGAAATTGAAAGATCGTCAAATAAAATTAATATCATTATTTCTTCGGCCAGACCGGGATTGCTTATCGGACGGGGCGGAGAGGGAATAGAAATTTTGAAGAAAGCGCTTGAGAAGAAAATTTTTAGCAATTACGCAAAAAAGCCGGAAATAAAAATAGAAATTAAGGAAGTCAGATCAATCTGGGCTTCAGCGCCTTTAGTTGTTCAATGGATGGTCAGTCAAATTGAAAAAAGGGTGTCATTCCGCCGGGTTTTAAAACAAGCCAGGGATAAAGTTACGGCGACAAAAGGAGTAGAGGGAGTCAGGGTTGAAATCGCCGGGCGCTTGGACGGAAATGAAATTGCCAGAAGAGAATGGTTAAAAGCAGGAAAATTGCCGAGACAGACTATCAGGGCGGATATTGATTATGCGAACGAGCAGGCTTTTTGCACCTATGGAACAATTGGGATAAAAGTTTGGATATATAAGGGACTTAAATTTTAAATATGTTAACGCCAAAAAGAGTAAAACACAGGAAGTGGCATAGGGGAAGAAGAAGAGATAAGGGAATCGAAACAAGGGGAACCGATCTTGTTTTTGGCTCTTTTGGATTAAAAAGTTTGGGCATGGCCTGGATTCCTTCCCGTCAGATTGAAGCCGCAAGAAGAGCCATTTTAAGATATTTTAAAAAAGGCGGCAAGCTTTGGATAAGAATTTTTCCTCAAAAACCGATAACTAAAAAAGGCATAGAAGTTCCTATGGGCGGCGGCAAGGGTGATGTTGAACATTACGCGTTTCCTATAAAGCCGGGAAGGATTATTTTTGAGATAGACGGAATTGATGAGGCAACCGCTAAAGAAGCTTTGGAAATTGCGGCCGATAAAATGGGAGTTAAAACAAAATTTGTAAAAAAATAAAATGCAAGAAGAGATTTTAAAAACGCTTCAGGAAAAAAGAGAAAAATTACGGCAATTGCGGTTTGACCTTTCTGCTGGTAAAGTGAAAAATGTCAGAGAAATAAGGCAAATAAAAAAAGATGTTGCCAGAATTTTGACCTCATTAAAAATATGAAAAAACAATTAACGGGTAAAATTATTTCCAACAAAATGCAGAAAACTGTGGTAGTTTCGGTTGAAAGAATCAAAGAACATCCGAAGTACAAGAGAAGATATATGGTTCGAAAAAATTATAAAGCTCATTGCCAGGAGGGAGAATTTCAGGAGGGAGATAAGGTTATTATTGAAGAATGCCGGCCGATATCAAAAGATAAAAAATGGCAGGTTATAAAAAAGATTTAGCATTACTACGATGATACAGCTAAGAACAATGTTAAAGGTAGCCGATAATACGGGAGCGAGAATCCTGCAGTGTTTTCATATTTTAGGCGGAAGCAGAAGAAAATACGGCCAGATTGGCGATATTATTGTTGGTGTGGTAAAAGAAGCAGAGCCGAGGCGCATAGTAAAAAAACACGAAGTCACCAGAGCGGTGATTATCCGCCAAAAAAAAGGATTAAGAAGGCCGGACGGCACGTATGTTCGTTTTAGCGATAACGCCTGTGTTATTTTGGAAGGGAAGACTAAAGAACCTAAGGGCGGGAGAATTTTTGGCCCAGTCGCCCGTGAGATAAAAGAAAAGGGTTTTGAAAAAATAACCACTTTAGCTGAAGAGCTTGTATAAATCAGCGAAAAACGAATTTGTTGCGAATATACGAATATAAAAATTAAGAATTTATGGAAGAAATTAATTTAATAAAGCCAGAAAAAATATCATTACAGAATCATCCGATTCTAAATGAAAAGTGGGTTCAAAAAATAATAGCAGAAAATCCTTCAATTCTGGGATTAGGAGATTTAAGTTTAAAAGACAAAGAAAGAAATCAGCCGAGAGGGGGAAGATTAGATTTATTATTACAAGATCCAGAAGATATGATAAGATATGAAGTTGAAATTCAGCTTGGTAAAACTGATGAAAGTCATATTATAAGAACGATAGAATACTGGGACATAGAGAAAAAGAGATACCCGCAATATGAGCATTATGCCGTGATAATAGCGGAAGATATAACAAGCAGATTCTTAAATGTTATGAATTTGTTGAATGGTGCCATTCCTATAATAGCGATACAAATGAACGCATATAAAATTGAAGATAAATATTTTTTAATTTTTACCAAAGTTCTAGATGAAATAAATTTAGGATATGTGGACGAAGATGAAGAGCACGTAGAAAAAACTGATAGAAACTATTGGGAGACAGCGCCAGGAAGGGGAGCAAAGGAAACAGTTGCGATAGTAGATAAAATTTTAGGATTAATTAAGGTTTTTGCTCCTGAAGTTGAATTAAATTATACAAAATTTTATATAGGATTGACAAAAGACGGTCGATCAAATAATTTTGCGGATTTTAGACCAACAAGAAGTTTTTTGAAGATAGGAATTAGATTAGAAAAAACTGAAGAAATAGATAAGCAGATAGAAGAAGCCGGACTAGATTTTGATACAAGATACGGGACATACAGGATTAATTTAAAAGAGGAAGATCTTATTAAAAATCAAGAATTAATATCAAATTTATTAAAGAAAGCTTATGAGGGGTAAGAAATAATTAAATGGCCCAAAGTAAGTTACAAAGAAAAGATATTTTACATCCAGAGTTAAGTTATAAAATTATCGGTTGCGCATTTGATGTTTATAATTC
>CAYIJU010000031.1:0-7488 GCA_964363855.1 uncultured Candidatus Saccharibacteria bacterium
ATGGGATTCAATAAAATCCCGAAAAATGGATAGAGGGCTCCGGCAGCCACTGGGATAAAGGCAATATTATAAAAAAATGCCCAAAATAAATTTTGTTTGATAATTCTCAATGTTCGGCGCGAGAGCAAAATGACTTCCGGAATCAATCTTAAATCCCCTCTCATTAAAGTAATTTCAGCTGATTCCATGGCGATATCTGTGCCCTCGCCCATAGCAATGCCCAACTCGGCTTGAGCTAAGGCTGGCGCGTCATTTATCCCGTCTCCGATCATAGCGACTAATTTTCCGGTCTTTTGCAATTCCTTAACCTTTTCCGCTTTATCTTGCGGCAAAACTCCGGCCATTATATTTTCAATGCCAACTTGCGAAGCAATGGCTTTGGCCACTCTTTCGTTGTCGCCAGTTATCATCCAAACTTCCAAACCATTTTTCTTTAATGACTTAATGACTTCTTCGGCTTCTTCTTTAAGCGTGTCAGCCACGGCTAAAAGGCCCTTGACCTGGTTTCCGACTGCTAAAATCACAACTGTTTTTCCTTCGTTTTCTAGTTTAACAATATCTGCTTCCACTTCTACTAGTGATATATTTAAATCTTTCATCAACGCTCGATTGCCAACTGCGCCCAAGTCGCCTTTTATTCCCTTGCCAGGTATTGCCTCAAAATTTTTCACCGGTAAAAATTCCAGATTTTCTTTTTGAGCTTGGGCCACTATCGGCTTGGCTAAATGGTGCTCGGAATATCTTTCCAAAGAAGCGGCCAATTGAAGAACGTCGCCAACAATGTCAGTCAACTCCGGTTTTCCCTTAGTCAAGGTTCCGGTTTTATCTAAAATAATCGCTTTGACCTTATGGGCGATTTCCAAGGCTTCGGCGTCTTTAATCAAAATTCCTTTTTGAGCGGCGTTGCCGGTTCCTATCATAATCGCCAAAGGCGTTGCCAACCCCAAAGCGCAAGGGCAAGCAATAATCAAAACAGCCACAAAATTTATCAAAGCGAGACTGGGCCCGAAAAATGCCCAGATAGCAAAAGTCAGAACAGCTATACCCATAACGGCTGGGACAAAATAACCGGAAACCACGTCAGCTAAACGTTGAATAGGCGCTTTTGAAGCTTGAGCCTGCTCAACCAATTTAATAATCTGGGCTAATAAAGTTTCCGAACCAACTTTAGTCGCCCGAAAAATAAGAACGCCTGAAAGATTAATAGTAGAACCGATTACTTTAGTTCCGGCCTCTTTATTAACAGGCATTGATTCTCCTGTCACTAACGACTCGTCAATTGATGACTTTCCTTCTATAACTTCTCCATCAACCGGAATTTTTTCTCCGGGTTTTACTAAAATTATATCGCCAACTTTTACATCTTCTACCGGAACCTCTTTTTCCTGACCGGCTTCAATTATTCTAGCTGTCTTAGCTCCTAATTTCATTAATTTTTTAATCGCCTCTGATGCCCGGCCCTTGGCTAATAGTTCCAAATATCTGCCTAATAAAATTAAAGTGATAATAATTGCCGAGGTATCAAAATAGAGTCCGTGATTTGCTAAAAGTCCAAAAGCCACAGCTGTGCTATAAAAATAAGCGGACAAAGTGCCGATACTAATCAAGGTATTCATATCAGCTGTCCGGTATTTAAATAAAATTTTTAAGCCGCTGTAAAATTGCCAACCTACCCAAAACTGAACCGGAGTAGTCAGTAAAAATAGAACAAAATAATTAGTTAAAATTTTAGGGGCAAAAGAAAACCATTCCGGAAAACTGCCCAAAAATACTAAGGCCGATAAAATGCCCCCGACAGCAATTTTTTTTCTTAAAGTAGAGATTTCTTTCTCTTTCCCTTGTTTTTCCATCGCAAAATGATCATGGCCTGCCATGCCCATAGGAATTTCTTTTTGAGGGACATCTAGTTTATAACCGACATCATAAACTGCTTTGGCAAAATCTTTTGGCCCGGTTTTTTCTTCGTCGTATTCGATTAAAGCGGTTTCCGAACCGAAATTCACCTCGACGGATTTTATACCAGGCAATTTGGAAACTGCCTTCTGAATATTTGTTGCGCATGAGGCGCAGTGCATTCCCTTTATTTTAAAAACTTCCTTCACCATTATTTTTTAATTAGTTCAAATGCCTCTTTGGCGGAATCAACTAAATGAAAAATTTTCAGGTCGTTTTTGCTAATTGCCTTTTTTTCCTGATAGACTTCTTTTTCTAACCAGTCAAATAATGGTTTCCAATAATTTTTGTCCACATTAATAACTAAAACCGGGTGATGAACCTCTTTTGTTTGAACCAACATAATCATTTCAAAAAATTCGTCTAAAGTACCGTATCCTCCGGGGAAAAAAATATAAATCGGCGCGGCAAGAGAAAACATTACTTTTCTGGTGAAAAGATGGTCAAAGCCGATAGATTTTGAAACAAATTTATTAACTTTCTGCCATTCTCTTAGTTTGATATTCAAACCCACCGATTCCCCGCCTCCTTCTAAGGCTCCCCTATTAGCGGCTTCCATTATACCGGGCCCTCCGCCGGTGATAACGGCATAGCCGGCTTCAGCCAGCATTTTTGCTAACTTTCTTGCCTCTTGATAATAATGATCTTTTTCCGGGACCCTAGTAGAACCGAAAATTCCTACCGCTCTCTTATCAAAACCGGAAACAAAATCAAAACCCTTTTGGAATTCGGCCGTTATTTTTGAAATTCTAATTTTATTATTCATCTCAAATTTTTATTATACGCCGCAACCGCCGCCACTAGACGGCGCTTCCTGCAAAAGACCATTAGTTGTTAACCACTGCCTGACTCTCTGCCAACCCTGGGGGGTAGAAAAATCCTTACCAGCAATCGTCCTACCGTCAACATTATTCCAGTCCTTGTTTTCAGCCGCCTTAAAATAAGTGGCTATATCCAAGTATGTTTGCGGAAACCAGAAAGAATTAAAATATTTATAAGCTTCAAAAATTTCATCAACTGTCGCTCCTTGGCTGGCCATAAGCTCCCCTAGAGCCAAAGCCGCCATGCCATGATTGCAATCGGGAAAAGAGACCGGGTTGGAACAGCATGGCCGATAAGAATTATCAGCAAAATCATTTAAAATAGCTTGCTGCGAGGAGTTTAATTTAATTAATTCAAATTTAGAATAAAGATCAATGGCGTCTTTTTTCCCCAAGGTCCAGCCGCCGGTTGATGCAAAATTTCCAATCTGGTCTGCTCCGTATTTTGTCATCGCGCCTTCATCCAAAATTATATTTTTATTAGCTAATCCCAAAGCCCAAAAAAAATTCAAAAGGAAATAAGAATTTTCCGGGGTGATTTTTATTTTTTCATTGGATCCCTTAGTTAAAATTTTAATTTGTTCCAGGGTTAAAGGCCGTCCCCCTTCTTCATAAAGAGCTTTAATTTTATCAAAATCAATAGCGCCGACGGCTAAAAGTTGGGGGCCCAAATTCCCATAACTGACACTTGTCGTAAAACCTTCAACAGGGTTAATGTTTTCCAAAATATCTGAAGCGTCTGTCGTTGGATTAACCAAAGCTGCTTGGGTTTTCTTTTGGAAAGTGAAACCGAAATCAAATTTATGGCTGATAGCCGGCAGATAAGCGACTAAAAACAAAAGGACGAAACCGACAAAAGCCGGCCAGATTGCTAATTTTTTATTGCAGGATTGCCGGTCGATGGATTTTGCCGAGCTGAACACCGCATATCCTAAAAGTCCCAGAGCAATAACTTTGATTTCCAATCCCTGGAAAGGAAAAGCCGCTAATCCCCCGCCGACTCCTAAAAGCGAAATTAAAAAAGCTCCGCAAACCGGACAGCCGGTGGACATAGCGCCCAAAAATCCGGAAATTAAGCCATTGCCTAAATTGGCCGGATTTCGGGAAATTTTATTTTTCCATTGCCAGATTAAAAAAGTAAAAACTAAGCCGGAAAGCAAACTGATGACAATGCTGGATATGATTGAAGCCCAGTTATAAAAAACCGTATTGGAATCAAAATAAACTTTAAAAGTGGTTGATTGGGAAAAAATAAAATAATAAACCGCCAGCAGATTTAAACTCAAGCTTACAGCCAAAAAAATATAAAGTGATTCCTTAAAAACAATTTTAATCGCCTCAATTATCTTTGCCATTATTATTGTAATTTTGATAGTTCAGCAGTCATTTCTTTATTCCTGTTTCCCATATAAGGGTCGTCTAACGTATAACGGACAATCCCCTCTTTGTCAATTAAATAATAAGTATGGCCGGGAAACATCCCTCTGTGCATTGAAGACTCAAGGGTTAAAGTATCATATTGCCTGGAAACCTTGGCGCCGGCATCAAACAAAACTTTAGCTCCTTTTAAATAAGGTAAGTCTTTTTGGGCGTTAACCCACTGCTTAGACGAATCAACTACGATTGAATAAGCGACGGCATTTTCCGCATTTAATTTATCCAGCTCCACTACTTGATCAAGGCAAGCAGGATAGCACATCAAACCTTCATTAAAAAATAAAATGACGTTTTTACCTAAAAGCGAGCTAAGAGCAACTTGATTTCCATCCATATCGGGTAAAGTAAAATCAGGGGCTTTCTGGCCGACAGCCGCTTTAAAACGAAATTGCCCATTATCGACAATATCGCCCGAACCGTTATCTTTCTTGCTTTGAGACAATAAAATTCCGGCTAAAATTAAACCGATGAAACCCGCAATTCCGATAACTAAAAATATATTTTTCCGCATATTATTTATTTTTTATTTGTTTAACCGCTATTTTAATGATAATTAATAATAGCAAAATAAATAATAAAGGGAAAATAAACCAAGGAATGCTTTTGATTGTTCCTCCCATAAGATATAAGTATTTAGCCACCAAGATATTGACCGAGGTTAGCATATCAGATTCCATTTTTAATCTATTAGTCAGGGTTAAGAATAAAATCAATCCGCCCATAAAAAAGAACATCAAGCTGGCTATCATCTGACCGAGATTAATAACAACATCTCTGCCCAATATTTTATAATTTATTGCTTTTTTAAAAACCATGAACTTTTCCGTGAAATTTATCTTGTCTAAGAACAAGGCGATAATAAATAATGGCATAACCATGCCCAAAACATAAATCATAGAGTATATCGCCCCCCAGAACATTGATCCCGGTAAAACGGAAAGCGCTAAAACCCCGGCTAAAACCGGCGCGCAACAGGTGGTGGCCAAGCCGGAAAATATGCCCAAAAGAAAAACTGAACCGACGCTCTGGCTTTGTAATTTTGGAGAAACATGAAAAGGCAGCATAAAATGAAAACCCAAAAATATAGAAGCGCCTAATAGAATTAAAAAGAACCCGCCTAAAAGATAAATCCAGTCGTGAGCGCCCAAAATCATTTGGCCGAAAAATCCGAACCCTAAACCCATCGGCAAGAAAACCAAAAATATGCCCAAGAAAAAAACAAAAGTCATAAAAAAGACCTTTCTTTTTTCTTTAAAAATTGAAGCCAAATAAGCCGGCAATAAAACCGTGATACAGCAAGGCGCAAAAAGCGCCGCCATCCCGGCCAAAAAAGCCGTGATTAAAGATGTGTTAATTAAAATATCCATGTCTTAATGCGCCTTAATTTCTTCGCACTTGTGAGCCAATTCCCCCAATTCTTCTTCATTCAAAAAATCTTTGGCGCAGGGGTACAAAATATTATCTTCTTTGGAAATATGGTCTCTTAGCAAAGAAACGATTGCCAAAGCATTCTCTTTTATTTTGCCATCATTTCCCTCCTCTGTCGCTTTTCTTAATTCTTTAACCAATCCCCTTTTAGTTTCGTGTTCGGAAAGCATCATGCCAATCGGCCCGCCGTCTCGCGGCATTCCTTTTTTCTCCAAGGCCGGAAATAAAACTTCCTCTTCTTTATGATGATGGGGCTCGGCAAACGATTCTGTAAACTTCAAAAACTCCTTAGCATGTCCCTCCGGATTTTGCTCAAGCTTATCCAGTTCAGCTAAAATTTTCTGGTGGTCGGCCGTTAATTCCTCTATGCAATTGTGATGCCCGCAACAATTTTCCATAATATTTTAATTTTAACAGATTATCCCTCCGCCAGCAAGTAAAAAAAGACGGCGTGAAATTTCTCCACGCCGTACTTACGAAATACATACTACTTTTCTATAATCGGGCAGGCCCGATCTTTCCAACCACCCTTCGTCTTCTCTACCTTCTCGATGCGTAGCTTTTTAGGAATGCGTAGCTTTTTAGGAATTCGACTTTTTATAATTCTTGTGCCTTTTATGGTGAATCGGGTTAAGACTACAATCATAGTGATAAAGGCGACGATCCCAACTATCCACGCTAAAATTTTTGCTAGTCCGATCAAATAAGCGATGATGCCGGCTGAACGGATCGGAGCGACAAATACAACGCCAATCAACGAAATGGCGCTTATTGCGCAATAAACTATTAAAGACTTTCGCCAAAATCGCGGGAATTTATAAGTCCCTCCAATCGGCGAACCGCAAACTATCCACATAAAGAATATAGATGAGATAGTGAATAAAAACCAAATCGCGATTACGGATGACACCATCTTGCTAAAAGAGGTTATTGGTTCACCCGGGATAACGTTAACAACCTCAACGCCTATTAACGCTGAACCAAACACTATAGCTACAAGGAATCCGAACGACAAAAGGTAAAGCGTCCAAGGAATAAACGTCACCACGCCCAGCCAAGTAGACCGGCAAGTTGAAATCTTTTTGTCGCCCCATTTATCTCCCCATAAAGTAGCCATATATCCAAAATACCTTGTTTCCCAGAGATTCCGACCGAAAAGTGCCGGAACTAACTGCAAGGCAACCGAGATAGAGAATAATCCGGCAACGACTAAAATCGTTATTGCCAGAACACGCCAACCGCCCTCTAATGGCCAACGTAACAGCGCAAAAATTACCCCCAATGCAAGCGCCAAAGCTATTGCCAATACTATAGATAATCCTTTAGCCATATGTCCTCCTTCTACTTTTCCAAATTTTGAAAGGGAAACGACAAGGCCGTTATCCCGAACTATTATCTATATACTACATTTAATTCATATATTGTCAAACGATAATCCCGCCGCCGAGAAGTTCCTGACCTTTATAGAATACAACTGACTGGCCGGGAGTAACAGCGCGCTGGGGTTTAGCAAATGTTAGTTTGTAGTGGGTAGTGTTTAGTTTGGTGATTATGGCTGGAACGAGTGGATGATGATAGCGGATTTGAGCGCTAATCTTTAACGGCAACTTAGGAATTTTCCCCGAAATCCAATTAACATTCTTAGCAATCAAAGTTTTGCTCCAAAGCGCTGAATCTTTTAGGATAGAAGCGACAATCAAGGCGTTCTTTTTTATATCTTTCCCGACAACATAATAGGGTCCGCCTGACAACTCTATCCCCTTTCTTTGGCCAATAGTATAAAGAAACAAACCTTGGTGTTCTCCCAAAACTTTATAGTGTTTACTTCCCGGAAGTAAACACTTAATTG
>CAYIJU010000032.1:0-7387 GCA_964363855.1 uncultured Candidatus Saccharibacteria bacterium
GGCGGTGGATATTATGGTGGCGGTGGAGGAGGTGGCGGTGGTTCTGACCAGAGCGATAATAATGATCCTAATACTGATAATGGCGGCGGCGGGGGTGGTGGCGGTTCAAGTTTAGTGCCGGCTGGCGGTAGTACAACCGCCGGTTTCCAAGCCGGCAACGGACAAGTTATTATTAGTTATTCCATGACCATGGAGGACTGGACTATTGGTGTTGATCAGTCTGATTCCGGGAAATTTAAAATTTCCCGCAGATCAAATTCTTTAGGTACCAATGATGTTTTGACTCTTGCCCCTGACACTGGCGCAATCAGCGGTTCTATTTCGCAGGTGCTTTACGGTATTTGTCAGCAATGGTTCGGTGGCATTGTTTTGCCGCCAGCTTTTCAAAATCCCGGCTCGCCAATGAGCTGCGCCTGTCAGGCTGGTTACCAGCTGGTGCTTACTGAATCTAAGCCAATAACCGGATACAATATTTGGTCTTGCTATAAAAATTAATCTGGAATATTGAATTGCCGAAATTTTCGAATAAAAAAGTATTAATTATCTCCCTGATTATTTTACCGCTGTTTATCTTGGCGGGGTTAGTTTTCTATTTTTTGAATCAGAAACAAGCAGAAATTATTCCGTCAGCAGGGGAGAGAGAAGAAACCCTAGCCGAGAAACAATCAAAAGAGCTCGAGGCGCTGCGGCAGGAGCGGTAGGATTCGCGCGATACGCGTCCTTTGAGGATTTTTTCGTTTGTGGTAAAATGGGATAATGACGAGAAGATTCAAAGAAAACCGGCAGGAAGAGATAAAAAAAATTAAAATTCCCTTAAACTTTCAGGGTATTTTGTGGTCAGCCGATGTTAAAAATTTAAATTTGGAAAAAGACAAGACTTATATTACTCATCAAGTGTTGATGTATGGAACACTGGAGCAAATTAAGTGGCTGTTTAAGGCTTGCGGAAAAGAGACTGTTAAAAAAGTATTTTTGGAAGAGCCAAAAAAGATTTATCGGCCCGCTATGTTTCATTTCATAAGGAATTTTATATTAGGCTTGGGAACGGCAAAATTAGAAAAAGAAAAATATGTTCAAGCTCCATTGGCAAATTTTAAGTGAAAATCAAACTCATGCCTTAAAATCTTTGGGGCGGTTCTCTAGGAACGGCGTTTTGGCTGGGGGAACAGCTTTAGCGTTACAATTTAACCATCGAAAATCTTTTGATTTGGACATATTCCTGCCAAAACCAATTTCAAGACAATTTGTTTTTGCGCTGAAAGAGCATTACAGAAAAATTGATATCATTGTTAATACCGGCGATGAATTTAGTTTTCAGTCTCCATTTAACGTGAAAATAAGCTTTGTTTTTTATCCTTTTCAGCCGCTTTACCAGCCGATACCCGTTTCTTATTTAAAAATTTATCATTGGAGAGACATCGCCCTTGATAAGGCCGAGACTATCGGCAGAAGAGGCGAATGGCGGGATTACATTGATTTATATTTTTGCGTCAAGAATGGTTTTTCACTGTCGGATATTATTGAGGGAGCCGAAAAGAAGTTTGGAGATCTTTTTTCCAAAAAATTATTTTTAAGCCAACTTTGCTATTTTGAAGATATTAAAGATTTTTCTATTGAATTTGTAAAGGGAAAAGCTAGCTCAAGCCGGATTCAGGGATTTTTTGAGAAAGAAATAAAGAAAATTAAAATATAAGGAAAAGAGTATGCTTAAAAAGCCTTCCAAATACCTGCCCGCATTGCCGCGCTTCGCTCGCAAAGCGCTGCAGGCGGGCCTCCCCCAGATTATCGCCATGCTTTTTCTGACCGGGTTTATTGCTTGGGCGTGGACAGAGCCATCCAGCGCGCCGCCGGCAGGCAATGTAGAGGCGCCGATAAATGTCGGGCCGAATATTCAAACAAAAAAGGGGGATTTAATCATTGGCGGCGATTTTAAGGTAGGCGGAGATATTATAGATAAAAACGGCAATACCATATACAACTCGGCTACCGAGAAAATTGAAAGGATGAGACTGCCATTTTGATGCGTTGACATCGAGTAAAATTTTGATACAATAAAATTATATGGTTAACAATCCCGGTCAAAATTCAATAACTATTTCCAGGGAAGAAACCAGGAAGAGCGGGGGCTTCGTAATTTTGCCAATAAAAGAGTATGAAAAACTGCGTGAAAAAGCGGTACCCACTTTTTATTTGGAAGGAAAAGAAGCAGAGGAATTAGATAAATTAGTCAAAGAAGGATTGAGAGAATACAGAGGAGGAAAGACCATAGAAGCTGATTCTTTAAAAGACGCTTTAAGAAAATATGGAAGGAAGAAAAATCTCAAGAATTAGATATTCTAGAAAATTTCTTAAGTCATTAGGGAAATTACCTCAAAGAATAATAGAGCAAGCGCAAGAGAAAGAAAAAATATTTAAGGATAACCCTTTTTATTATTCGCTAAGAACTCATAAACTTTCCGGAAAAGATAAAGATTGTCAGACTTTTTGGATAGATTATTCTTGTCGCATAAAATTTATTTTCCTTTCCAATGACGAAGTTTTATTTTTAGACATCGGCACCCATGAAATTTATAAATAAAAAAGTATTAATTATCTCCCTGATTGTTTTGCCCCTCGCCCAAAAACACATCCAACAACAGCTGGAAGAATTGAACAAGCTTCGTTTGGCGCAATAATCGCTCCCGTTTGAGGGGATTTTTTGTTTGTGGTAGAATGAATCAATGGGGGAAATGAATATTTCTATTTTAAGTTCCCGGCAAATTAAGTTATTGAAGAAACTGGGATTTCTTAAAGAGAGCGGTTTTTATTTGGCTGGCGGCACGGGCTTGGCCATGCAAATCGGCCATCGGACCTCTTTAGATTTTGACTTTTACAGCAAAAAAGAATTTATCTCTGGGACACTGCAGCGATTATTGGAGAAAAAATTCAAAGACGCCGTTCTTTTGCAGAAAGGAGAAGGGACTCTGATTATGAAAATCAGCGGGGTAGCGGTAAGTTTTTCCCAGTACCCATATCCATTGATTTTTCCCGCCATTGAACATCGGGGCTTTCCGCCCCTCGCTTCGCCAGAAGATATATCCGCCATGAAGATTATTGCTGTTTCCGACCGGGGAACAAGACGCGATTTTATTGACATTTATTTTTTATTAAAAAAGCTTTCTCTCGGAGAAATTTTTAATTTCGTAAAAAGGAAGTACCCCAATTTTAACATTTACGTCGGTTTAAGGGGTCTGACTTATTTTTCCGATGCCGAGAAAAAACAGCAAAGAAGATTATGTCTTTTTTATTATGTTTCCTGGAACAAGATTAAAGAATCTTTGATTCAAGAAGTTAAAAAATACCAAAAAATATGCTTAAAATAAAAACAAAAATTCCTTCGGGAATGAGATGGCTGTTTTGGTCTTATGATGTCAAGAGTTTAGATTTAAGAAAAGATAGGGACTATATCATCGCCCAAGTTTTAAATTATGGAACGTGGGAAGACCTGAGGTGGCTTTACAAAATTTACAGCGAGAAAGAAATAAAAGAGGTTGTGAAAAATCCCCAACGAGGAGTTTGGTTTGAAAAAACGCTTAATTTTTGGCTGACGATTTTCAATCTTCAGCTGAAAAAAGAAGTTCGGCAAAAAGCCATTTTCAGGTAAAATAAAAATATGTTTAGAAAATTTTATAAGTTTTTGCCCCAGATTGTCGCCATGCTCTTTCTGGCCGGGTTTGTCGCCTACGCCTGGACGGAGCCGGCCGGCGCGCCGCCCGCGGGCAACGCGCCGGCGCCGATAAATATGGGCGCCACGGCCCAGACGAAACAGGGAGATTTAATTATTGGGGGTGATTTTAAGGTAGACAGCGACATTACAGATAAAAATAGCAGTATTATTTATAATTCCTCCACCGGAAAAATTGAGAGAGCAAAGTTGCCATTTTAGAAAAATGATAATTCTGGTATAATAAAATAATATGGCGTGGTTTAAAAAAAATTCGTCAAAAATTTTACCGCAAATTATCGCTTCTCTTTTTCTCGCCGGTTTTGTTGCCTACGCCTGGACAGGGCCGGGAGGCCCGCCGCCGACTCTTAATGTTGACGCGCCGATAAATGTCGGGACAACCAGCCAAACTAAGCAAGGAGATTTAACTTTGCAAGGTAAATTGAAAGTAGATGGCAATATTTTAGATAAACTCGGCAGTATTATTTACAATGCCACCACCAGCAAAATTGAGAGGGCAAGGATGCCTTTTTAAAATTTGTGATATAATAATCGTATGTTTAATCCTAAAAAAATAGCGCTTCTGGCAATTTTGATTTTTACTGCTGGATTTTTTATTTTTCAATATTTTAAAAATCCGGAACCGATTCGGGCTTCAGCTTCAGATAATGTTTCCGGCTATGCCTGGTCGGACACTATCGGCTGGATTTCTTTTAACAATACTACCGGTGGCGGTTCGGCTTATGGCGTATCTGTTAATCCTAATGGCGGAAAATTATCCGGTTATGCCTGGTCGGATAACATCGGCTGGATTTCTTTCAATGAGGCTGACTTAACAGGATGTCCTAGCGGCACTTGCGTTGCCAAAGCCGCGTCTCCCGGCCAGTTGGGCAAGAGCAATGTTGATATTCTTGGCTGGGCTAGGGCATTAGCTAACGGCGGCGGTTGGGATGGCTGGATTCGTTTTAATCATGGTCAAGCCAGCCCTGTTTATATTGATTCTGTTGGTAATTTTCACGGTTATGCTTGGGGTTCGGATGTAGTCGGCTGGATTAGTTTTGATCATGGCAAACCAAACCCGGTTGTTTTAAATTTATCAGGCTTCAACCAACCACCCAATAAACCCGGGATCCCCAATGGTTATCCGGCCAATGGAGTGGTGGAAAATAATTGTTCTATCCAAGCGCTTTATATCCCAACTTTTAATTGGACTTATTCCGACCCGGATGGCGACTTACAGGGAGGTTATCAGATTCAAATTGACGACGCAGTCAGTTCTTCAACGCCAATCTTAGATGAAACTGTTGGTTCGGCTTCAGTCAGTTATACTCCAACTCCTGTTTGGATAAGCGCTAATTTAAACTGGGGAGTCACTTATTACTGGAGGGCAAAGGTTAAAGATATCCTGGGTAATTGGTCTGTTTGGTCTGATTATAAATCTTTCACTATCCCCAGTCATGCTTATCCTTGGATTGATTTTAATTGGTTGCCGGCTTCTCCCAAAGCTAAAGAATCAATCAAGTTTTCTTCGGCTAGCACTACTTTTTACGGAGGGGCGAGCGGTCAGTCCTGGGCTTGGGATTTCGGAGACAGCACAGCGACTTCTACTACTCAAAATCCAAGCCATTCTTATTTAGCAGACGGAACTTATTTGGTGAAACTTGGGGTTTGCGATAATTCTAATTATTGCTGTATTGGCGCGAATGCCAAACAAAAGTCAGTTCAGATCTCTTTGCCCTTGCCCGAGTGGAAAGAAGTTGCGCCATTCTAAAATATTTGCTATATTAAAAATGTGATAAACATTAATCGCATTTTTATTTATGGATCAACTTACTTTGCTTTTAGTAGGCGTGGTTTTGCTTGCCTTGGGAGTCAGTTTAGGTTATTGGGCTCGGCAGTCTCTGGCCAAAAAACGGGCCGGGACGATAGAGCAAACTCTTCAGAAAAAAATAGAGAAAGCTAAACAAGGATCGGAAGCGATATTAGCTGAAGCCAAAGAAAAAGCTCAGCAGTTTTTAGTTGCCGGTAAAAAAGAAAATGAAGAAAGGTTTCAAAATATTCTAAGCACCGAGAGGTTGCTTTTGAAAAGAGAGAATTTTTTGAATCAAAGAACTTTAGAGTCCGAAAAACAGCAGAAGGATTTTAAAGAAAAGGTAGAAAAACTTAAAGAAGTAAAAGAAAATCTGGAGGCGATGAGGAAAGAAGCCTTAGAAAAATTGGAAAAAATTGCCGGGTTAAAAAAATCGGAAGCCAAAGCGGAAATGCTTTCAGCTTTAGAAAGAGAATATGAGGGCGAGGTCTCGGAAAAAATCAGAAAATTGGAACTGGAAGGAGAGTCTCGCTACGAGAAAAAGGCTAAAGAAATCCTGGCCACGGCCATCCAAAAATACGGCTTGTCCCAAGCCCAGGAAATTACCACAACCACTTTCAATTTGCCGTCAGAAGAAATCAAAGGCAGGATTATCGGCAAGGAAGGCAGAAATATCCGAACATTAGAGCGGATGACTGGCGTAGAAATTGTAGTTGATGAAACTCCTGAATCGGTGATTATCTCCGGGTTCGATCCCGTTCGCCGGCAGATTGCCAAAATGGCTTTGTAAAAATTAGTTAAAGACGGCCGGATTCAGCCGGCCCGAATTGAAGAAAAAGTAGAAGAAGCCAAAAAAGAAATAATCTCTCAAATGAAAGAAGCTGGGGAAACCGCAGTTTACGATGTCGGTCTTCTTGGTCTTGACCCGAGGTTGGTACAGCTTTTGGGAAGATTAAAATTTAGGACCAGTTACGGCCAGAATGTTCTTCTTCATTCAATTGAGGTGGCTCATTTGTCAGCGGCCTTAGCCGCTGAAATCGGAGCTGATGTTCAAGTGTGTAAAAAAGCCGGTCTTTTGCACGATATTGGCAAGGCGGTTGATCAGGAAGTGGAGGGTTCCCATATTGAAATTGGAATTAAAATTTTGGAAAAATACGGCGCAGAAACAGAGGTAATCCAGGCGATGAAGGCTCATCACGAGGATTATCCTTATGAAACGTTGGAAGCGGTTTTAATTCAGACAGCCGATCAAATTTCCGGCGCTCGTCCCGGAGCGAGAAAGGATACGGTAGAAAATTATTTAAGGCGCTTGGCTGATCTGGAAAATATCGCTTTGGCTTTTGGCGGAGTGGAAAAAGCCTGGGCATTGCAAGCCGGCCGGGAAATCAGGGTTTTTGTTAAACCGGAGCAGATTGATGATTTTGGCGCTCAAAAACTAGCTAAAGAAATGGCTAAAAGAATTCAGGACGAATTAAGGTATCCGGGCGAAATAAAAGTCAACGTCATCCGCGAAACTCGCGTCATCGAATACGCAAAATAACAAGAAAAATGGAGAGGTTAAACCTCTCCATTTTTCTGTTTGGGGCTTGACAAGGTTTTTCAGTCTGCTATATTTACTTTAGTTTAGTAAAGTGATATTTATTATGTCTTTTGGAAACGACAAAAATAAAATAAATGATTTGATGAAAATAATCCTCCGTCTCGAAACTATTAACGAGGCAAGGCGTTTTTTCCGTGATTTGTTAACTGAAAATGAGCTTTCAGAATTTGCGAACAGATGGAAAGCGGCTCGCATGTTATCAAAGAAAGTTTCCTATAAAAAGATAGAGAAAGAAACCGGCAAGATCATCACTCCGGGTCAGCGTAATTGGTAT
>CAYIJU010000033.1:0-1564 GCA_964363855.1 uncultured Candidatus Saccharibacteria bacterium
TTGCTTCCAAAAGAGCCGTGGCGGACAGCGCGCAATCTTCAAAAAACATTAAAAAAGAAATATAAATTAAAGCGGCTCGGCGTATTAATAACCGACACGCGCACCAGGCCATTGCAGAAAGGAACAATAGGTTCTGTCCTGTCGTTTTTTGGATTTGCTCCTTTCAAAAGCTATGTTGGCAAGAAGGATTTATTCGGCAAACCTTTCAAATGGACGCGAGTAAATTTAGCCCAAGGACTAGCCGCCACGGCCGGTCTAGTTATGGGCGAAGGCAAAGAACGCACTCCCTTGGCTATTATCAGGGGTGCTCATCTGCATTTTACGGAACGTTTTAACCGAATTTCTTTGTTTATTCCTCCGTCAAAAGATATTTATCGTTTTGTCTACGGTTCTTGACTTATCGCCTTGATGGCCTATAATTAAAAGATAGTAGTTTAGCTATGTTAAGTCAAATTATAGGATTCCTTGAGCAGCATTCTTGCTACTTAATGGCAAAAATAGGGGATATTCTGGGGAAAAACAGAGGATTTTTTAAGGATCCGGCAGTTTGTTTGGGGATAATTTCAGGTATTTTGTTCGTAACTTTGTCTTTAACCTCATCAGCGGTTTTCTTATCTTTGGCCCCGACACAAGAGGGGTCGTTTTTTTTGGCTCAAGTCTCAGAACCGCTTCCTAAGTCGCCATTTTTAGACCAGGCAGATAGTTCTAAGCCGGAATCGCCGAGTTTTCTTTTAGTGGAGAATTCCAGCATCCGAGCATCTACTCCCCCAGTTATGGTTACTCCTCAAGTTTTAGGAGCTTTAGTTGACGGTTCAGAAGCAGAAGATATCCAAAAAGTGACGCTAGAGTATATTGTAGAATCAGGCGATACCCTTTCTTCAGTTGCCGAGCAATTTAACATTTCCTTAAATACGATTTTATGGGCAAATAATTTAAAACAGGGTTCTCTTTTAAAAGTGGGTCAAAAATTGGTTATCTCTCCGGTTTCAGGAGTTATCTACCATATCAAATCAGGCGATACAATTTCGGCAATCAGTCAGAAATATAAGGCTAAATCCGAAGAAATTATCTCTTTCAACGAACTTTCCAACGAGGCGGATATTTTTGTCGGCGATATTCTGATCATTCCTAATGGCGTCATGCCTAAGATGGCAGAGTCTTCTAATTATACTTTGGCGCCCTTAGCTTCAAGCTATTTTATTTGTCCTATCGCTTCTCCTTGTCGGATTACTCAAGGTCTTCATTGGTATAACGCTATTGATTTTTCCCACGGCACTTGCGGAGAGCCGATTCACGCAGCAGCCGGCGGCACTGTTTTGAAGGTTAAATTGACTAATTCAACTTCCAGATTGGCTTTTAGTGGTGGAGGTAATAATCTGACTATTTTACATCCTAACGGCGTGGTCACTTATTACGGCCACCTCCAAGCAAGTTTAGTCAACCCGGGAGATCAAGTGTCCCAGGGTCAGATTATTGCCTTAATGGGCGGACGACCGGGAACTCCGGGCGCAGGCAAATCAACCGGTTGCCACGTTCACTTCGGCGTTTCCGGCGCTCGCAATCC
>CAYIJU010000033.1:1664-7152 GCA_964363855.1 uncultured Candidatus Saccharibacteria bacterium
TTGCAGGATTGGCAGAAACGGGCTTCGGGAATAGTTTCCAGCCGAGGCTCTTCAATTTTTTTCCCGCATTTTTCGCAGAGTCCGTATTTATTTTTGCTAATTTTCTCTAAAGCTGAATTTATATCTGTCAGCTTTAATTCCAGGCTATGCTCAACGGGCAGGCGCCTTTCATATTCTTCCACTTCGTCGGCTTCTGTCTCTAAGGCCGAACCGCCGGAAGAATTATTCTCCAAGTGAGGGAATTTAGTGTCCCAGTCGCCTTTTGGATTGTCGTCCTTTTCAGCGAATTTTTGCAACTCCTGTTCTATACTTGTTTTTTCTTTTTCTAATTTTTCCTTTAATTCTTTGAGTAAGTTTTTGTCCATTATAGTCCTTGTTTTAATTTTATAATTTTAACAATAGCGGTCTCGACTTTTTCTTTGGAAATTTCCCCTATTCCAAAAGCGTTTAAAAATTCGTCTAGCCCTTGTTCGACCGGCGCTTTGTAGCCAGAAAAAATCATAATATCTACGCCAGCCTCAATGGGTTTAGAAATAATATCTCTCAAAGAAAATTTTCCCAGCAAAGAATTTTGGGATAAATCATCGGAGATAATCAAGATATTTTCATTAAGTTTTTCTTTTAAAAATTGGATAGCTTTGACGGAAAAAGTAAAAGGCAGATCAGCGTCAATATCTTTATAAATAACATTCGCCGTCATCACCAATTCAGGGTTAGCCTCTAGGGCAATTTGGAATTGGGAGATTTCCGGAATATTTTCTTTTTCTATTAATGTTTCTTCAGGGTTTTGCGAGATATCAGCATAACCCGGGAAGTGCTTAATGGCGGTCAAAATGCCGGCAGTTTTTTGGCCCGAAATTAATAATTTTGACAAACCGCCAATTTCTAAACTATCTTTTTGGAAAGAACGGTTAAAAAGAAAGTCGGTTGGACCTGCTTGGTCCAAAAGGGGCGCTAAATTAAGATTAATTCCCATGTCTTTTAATTCTTGGCCCCGTTTTTGCCCTACTTGAAAAGCCATTTCTTGGCTGTCAATTTCTGATTGGGGGGTTAATTCTTCTAAAAAATTTACTCGAGAAATTTGTCCCCCTTCCTGATCAACGGCAATAAATAGCGGCAAGCCAGTTTCCTTTAAAGAGATTTTTTGGACATCGGAAATTAATTTTTTCAGCTGGTCTTTGTTCTCAATATTTTTAGAGAGCAAAAGCAGTCCGCCGGGCCGGTATTTTTTTAAAAATTGAGCCAGTTCAGGAGTTAAAGTTTTTCCTTCAAAACCGACTAAAAATAATTGGCCCAGTTTTTTCTCTAAAGTTAGTTCATTAATGACCTTTTCCATGCTTTCAAACGAATTAGTTAAAACAAAATAATTGTCCAAAACCAAATAAACAATGCCCAAATCATTTTTAGCTAAAGTTAAATATTTAAAAGATATTCCTTGAGACCTAGCAACTTTAAAATTTCCCCAATTTTTTAGCAAATTAATCAGGCCTTGCGAATCGGTAGTTTTGGCGACTAAAGCGGTTCTGCCGCCTTCTTTTTGAGAGAAAAGCAATAAGGTGAAATCGGGGTCTAATTTTTCGGATATTTCCGGTGAAGAAGAAATCTTAAAAATTGAAATTAAATCATTGAAGTAAACCCAACGGTTTTCGGCGCTATTTTTTATTGCTACTCGGGAGAAGGAGCCTATCGGAATTTCTGTTTTTACTAACTGTTCTAAGGCAACCGGAATTTCTTCATTATTTGAGATACTGATGAGCTTAGTGTCTTTGGTTAAAATTAAAGAGGGAGGCAAAAAAAGTTCAGTTTGGGGTGGAGGAGTTTCGGTTTGGGACGGAGGAGTTATCTTTTTTTCCGCTGGTTTTTTACTTTGCCAAAACCAAAATCCAAAACCTAATAAGGCAAGAGATATTAAAATTATTATTCCCCTGACGATTATTTTTTTATAAGGAAAAGAAAAAGATGGTTTGTTCTCTGCGGGTGGAACAGGTGGGAGAATAGGTGATGGAGAAGAAGGAGAATGGGGTTGAGATTTAATCTCGGCTGGTTTTAGATCAATAATTCTTTCTTTTTCTGTTTTAGCTTCCATCTCCCGAAGACCGGCGATATCCCTGGCCATTGTCTTGATTTCCTCTCTTTTTAAAAATTCCGCTTCTTGTTGGATAGGAAGATTATTTGGCATCTTTAAGAGATAAATTGATGCGTCCTTGGTCATCAATTGAGATGACTTTTACCGGCACAATGTCGCCGATATTAACAATATCTTCAACTTTTTCCACCCGATGAGAGGCCAATTGAGAAATATGGATTAATCCGTCTTGGCCGGGCAATATTTCGGCAAAAGCGCCAAAATCTAAAATTCGTTTAATCTTGCCTTGGAAAATTTCGCCGACTTTCACTTCGCGGGTGATATTTTGTATCCATTCAACGGCTTTTTTTGCCGCTTCTTCTTTTTCCGCCATGATAAAAACTTTTCCCGAATCCTCAATATCTATTTGAACGCCGCATTGGTCAATTATCTCATTAATAATTTTCCCGCCGGGGCCAATGACTTCCCTTATTTTTTCCGGGTTTATTTGTATCGTTAGAATACGAGGGGCAAAAGGAGAAAGTTCCGGTCTGGGGGCTTTTAATGTCCCGCTGATTACGCCTAGAATTTGAGTTCTGGCTTTTTTTCCTCGTTCCAGAGTTTCTTTAAAAATGTTTTCCGTTATACCGGAAATTTTGACATCCATTTGAATAGCGGTTATGCCATTTTTAGTTCCGGCTATTTTGAAGTCCATGTCGCCATGATGATCTTCCGGACCTTGAATGTCTGTCAGAATTTTATAGTTTCCTTTGTCATCGCTCATTAAACCTAAAGATATTCCGGTGGCCGCTGTTTTGATCGGCACTCCGGCATCCATTAAAGCCAAAGAAGAGGAAGAAACTGAGGCCATTGAGGTGGAACCATTAGAAGATAAAATTTCCGTAACAACTCTGATAGTATAAGGGAATTCTTCGTGATTAGGAATTAAAGGCAAAAGCGCTTTTTCGGCCAGCATACCGTGGCCGATTTCCCGTCTGCCCGGGCCTCGCATCGGCTTTGTTTCACCGGTTGAATAAGGCGGGAAGTTATAATGAAGCATAAAACGTTTTTTCCCGACAATCTCCATGCCCTCTAAAAGTTGTTGGTCGCTGGGACTGCCTAACGTCAAAATAGAAAGAGCATGTGTTTGGCCCCGGCGGAAAAGTCCGGAACCATGAGTTCTCGGCAATAATCCGGCTGAACAAGAGAGCTCTCTTATCTCATCCATTTTTCTTCCATCAGCCCTTTTCTCTTCCTTGATCGCTTTTTCATGGATTAAAATATTGATTTCTTCATCAAAAAACTTTCCGATAAAAGATGCTTTTTCCGGATTTTCTTGTTTTACAAATTCAAATAAATCAGCTTTTAATGCTTCCAGATCATCTATTCTATTTGATTTCTCCTTTTGGAATATAGCTTTCTCTAATTTTTCTCCTATGAAATTTCTTAATTTTGTTTTTAAATCTAAGTCAATGGGAGAAATTGGTAAAGATATTTTTTCCTCGCCTATTTCTTTAATAATGTCTTTTTGAAAATCAATTAATTTTTGCAAGAACGGCTTGGCAAATTGAAACGCTTTGGCAATTGTTTCTTCGTTAATTTCATCAAATCCGCCCTCTATCATATTTATTAAAAGTTCGTTGTTTTTTTCCGTGACGGTAAAAACCACATCAACCTTGCCTTTTCCTCTTTGTTCGTAAGTCGGATTTAAAATAAAATTGTCGCCGTCAATTCCGATTCTTACGGCTGAAGTCGGGCCTTGCCAAGGGATATTGGAGCAGGAAAGAGCCATCGAGGCGGCTAAAATTCCCAGAACATCAGGTTCGTTTTGATTATCCCAAGATAAAACAGTGGCAACGACTTGCACTTCTCTGGTTAATTCTTGAGGGAAAAGCGGACGGATTGTCCGATCAATCAGCCGGGCGTTGCAAATGGCTTCGTCAGTCGGCTTGGATTCTCTTCTGAAAAATCTGGACCCGCGGATCTTTCCGGCGGCATAAAATTTTTCTTCGTATTCCACGGTTAATGGAAAAAAGTCTTGGTTGAGTTTTTCCATTTTTGACATGGCGGCCGTAGATAAGACTAAAGTATCTCCGTATTGGACAAAACAAGAACCGGCTGCCTGTTCGGCAAAATCGTTAAATTCTATTTTTAACTCCCTACCCGCCAGTTCCAACTTATAAGTTTTGTTTTGCATCTTGTTTTTTTAATAAATATTTTTCCGAAGACTCTTCAATATCAATAAATTCATCGGCTGATCCGTCTTTTAATTTTGCTGAAGCCGACCTGCCGAAAGCGATTACTTCCACTCTTTTACCTTGGTTTCTTAAATATTCAATCAGTTGGAGGAAGTCGCCGTCGCCCGAAACCAGAACGATAGTATCTACGCTGGGGGAAATTCTAATGGCGTCTACCGTAATACCTACGTCCCAGTCAGCTTTTTTTAATCCTCCAAAATATTCCTGTAAATCTCTTACCTTAGTTTCAATTCCCAGTTTTATCAGAGCATCAAAAAAGGGCTTTTCTTCGCCCGTTTTAGTCCTGACAACATAAGCGAAGGCTCGGATTAAATTACGGCCTGATACTCCCAATTTTAAAATAGCCCCAAAATTGACTCGGGCTTGGTATAAATTTTTAGCCGAATGATAGAGATTTTGAACGTCAATAAAAATTGCCACTCTTTGTCCCGGATGTTTTATAACCATAAATCGTCTGAAGAAGCTTAGCTTCTCACTTAGAAGCTAAGCTTCTAAGTTCTTCTAAGCCTTGGATTTTATTTTTCTAATCCGATTTTTTTAACAAAAGCGTTGTATCTTCGGATGTTGTCTTTTTTCAGATAATTCAGAAGTTTTCTTCTTTTTGCTACCATTTTCAAAAGGCCTCTTTTGGAAGCAAAGTCCTTGGGACTTTTTTTCAAATGCAAAACCAACCTTTTAATCTCTTCGGTTAAAAGAGCAATTTGGACTTCCGATGAACCGGTATCCGTTTCGTGAATCTTGTAGTCCTTGGTAGCTTTTATTTTTTCTTCTGGTTTTAGCATAGTTTTATTACGATATTTTTATCTTAACATATTCAAACAAAAAAAGCAAAACTGCTTTGTGCGGATGTTAGACATCCGATGTTTAACATCGTCTACCGGTGTTAAATTACTCTAAAAATTTGAAAGTGGAAATTATCTGGTTAAAAATATCAGAATATTCTTTTTCGATTTTGGCTGAATTAATTTTTTCCGCCAACATCGCCCAATCAGGGTAAAGGCTTATTGTGTAATCTAAAACAAAATTTTTATCTCCGTTAACAAAGATATAGATCTCTTTCGCCGGTCCAGATTGTAAAGGTATCCGTTTCGTGAGTGTAAAGGAAATTTGATCAGCCGGTATGTCGTCTAAGGTTATTTTTTCCCCTTTTACACTTTCTACGCTA
>CAYIJU010000034.1:0-2622 GCA_964363855.1 uncultured Candidatus Saccharibacteria bacterium
TGGTTATTCTGCCAATAAAAAACTCCTCCGGAAATGAGAAGTAAAACAAAAACAGGCCCAACGATTTTCTTTGCTATATTTTTAATTAACATATCTTTTATTTTACAACAAATTAAAAATCACCGCCATAACCCCGTCAATGTCCCTGTGGATAACTCAACTTTAAACAAAGCCCGAGGTTGTTTAATTGTTTAAATTTTGCTCTATTCTAAAAAGTAAGATGGATGAGATTTTCTTTCTTTTAAAAATTCTTTTGCGAATTCCTGAAACTCTTTTTTATTGTCAGGGTTGCCCATAGGAGAGTATTTTTTCAAAATCTCATCGGGAGCTAATATTCCAGCATTTCTCTCCCCCGCCTTGTCAGGAAAACTAGAAAATTCGTAATCTTTTAAAAAATCAAAAGCTTTTTCAGGATCTCTTAGTCCACCCTCTCTCCAACCCGACTGAAAAACATCTAAGGGATTAATTATGCTTACATAACGGCTGACAGCAGCTGATTGAAAATCAGTTTCCACTATAACGCCCCCGTAACGACTCCCGAACACTGCATCCTTTCGATTATGAGTTAAATTAAAAGATTTAGCGAATCCGGTATTTAATTTTTGGATTAAAACGGGGATTGCATTTTCAATATTAGGCACTAAATAAAAATGGTAATGATTTATTACTAATGAAAAATCTAATAAATCCACCAGCGGCGGGTGTTCTCTGATCACAAATCTAGGCGGAATATTTTCTCCTCGTAACAAGGCCTGTCCGGCCTTGATTGCATCTCCAATCCGGACATTGAAACCTCTTTTCCCAAGATTAGCTGCATAGAATTGAAAAACAAACCTATAGCACTCTTCTTTATTTTTAAAAACATCGATTAGCGCCCGTGAAACGATATGGGCTGGTTGATTTTTCTCAAAAAAAGTTTTTCTATAGGGCATATAAAATAAACGACCTCGGGCTTTGTTTAATTATTATAACAAAAATTTAAAAAATATAATTGAATTGATTGAGGGAAATCGGATATCCCTCAATATTTGCCTTATTTCATTTCAAGATTTTTAGGAAATCGGGTTCGAAGAGGATTTTGACGCCTAATTTTTGGGCTTTGGCCAGTTTGGAGCCGGGGTCAGAACCCGCCACGACGAAACTGGTTTTTTGGGAAACCGAATTTACGACTTTGCCGCCGAGATTCTGAATTTTTTCTTTGGCAACTTCCCTGCCCATCGTCTCTAAACTGCCGGTTAAAACAAAAGTTTTGCCTTCTAGTTTAAGGTTTAAGGTTTTAGGTTTAAGGTTTTTTATACTTACTCCGGATTTTATTAAATCATCAACCAGTTTTTTATTCTGGGTTAACTGAAACCAGTTATAAATGCTTTCAGCGACTTTCGGGCCGACATTGGAAATTTTTTCTAATTCTCCCATATTTACTCTTGATAATTTATGGATATCACCGAAGTAGTCAGCTAAATCAACCGCTGTTTCTTCGCCAACGTGGATAATACCCAGGGAAAAAATAAAATGGGGAAAAGTTATAGTTTTGCTTTTTTCCACCGCCTCAATTATATTTTGGGCTTTCTTTTCGGCAAATCTGTCTAAAGACAATAAATCCTCTTTTTTCAGTTTAAAAAGGTCTGATGCCAAAGAGATTAATCCTGCGTCCTGGAATTGGTCAATAATTTTTGGCCCCAAACCCTCTATGTCAAATGCCTTTTTGGAAACAAAATACTGCAAAAACTCTCTTTTTCTCGCCCCGCAGTTTTTATTCAGACAGCGCCAGATAACCTCGTTTTCCTTCCTCATTAATTTTATCCCGCAAACTGGACAATTTTTGGGAAAATGGACTTCTTTTTCTTTGCCGGTTCTTAATTCGGCTAAAACTTTTATCACATCGGGAATAACGTCTCCGGCCCGGCCGACAATAACTGTATCGCCAATTTTTATTCCCAGCCGCTTGATTTCATCTTCATTATGGAGAGTTGCTCTTGAAACCGTTACTCCGCTGATTTGCACCGGCTCTAAATTGGTAACAGGAGTAATGGCTCCGGTCCGGCCGACTTGGAAAACAATGTCTAAAATTTTAGTAATTGCCTGTTTGGGCGAAAATTTAAAAGCGCGAATTGCCCGAGGTGATTTGCCCGCCACTCCCAATTTTTTAAAAAGAGAATTGTCATTGATACTGACAACAATACCGTCTATTTGGAAAGGCAGGGTCTCCCTTTTTTTATTCACCTCCTGCCAAAATTCAATAACTTCTTTTAAGTTGCGGCAAATCTTACCGGGATCGATTTTAAACCCGAGTGAGGGTAAAATTGCGTGCTCTTCTGAATGTTTTTTTTGATCAAAATCCGTAACAATGTCATAGGCCAAAAATTTTAAAGGCCTTGAAGCGGCTAATTTCGGGTCCAGTTGGCGAATGGAACCGGCAGCCAGATTCCGGGGATTGGCAAAAGAAGATTTAAACTTTTCAAAATCTTTTTTCGTCATATAAACCTCACCCCGTATCTCCAGCGTTGCTGGAATTTCGAATTTCGAATTTCGAATTTCGAATTTTTCGAGCTGAAGGGGAATGCTTTCAATGGTTTTTAAATTTTGAGTGACATCCTCCCCTATTTTTCCATCGCCTCTTGT
>CAYIJU010000034.1:2722-5014 GCA_964363855.1 uncultured Candidatus Saccharibacteria bacterium
AGCGGAATGTTCAACTTTTTTAAATCCTTTTGACGCCAGCCCGCCGATTCTCTGGGTCGGAGAATCGGCAGTAATAAATTCAGGAAACTGCTGTTCCAATCGGAAAAGCTCGTGCTTTAAAGAATCTAGGGCCGATTCAGAAATTTCCTGCCGGTCTTCAACATGATAAAGATAACGATGATGACTTATCAGCGCTTTCAGTTTTTCAATTCTATTTTTTGCCTCTTGTTTTGTCATAATTAACGGTCATACTTAGACGCCATTTGGACATGCGATGTCCAAATACCCCAATAATTTATTTTTTTCTGTAACTACTCAACCATTCGAAAAAATCTTTTTTAAATTTTTTTTCATTCGTCCCGAAAATTTCATAAAATAGACCTTTGTTAATCGTTGATGTGAAATTTCTTTTGCCGATTATATCAAGGAAACTTGACCAACGATAATCTTCTAAAAATTTACTAACTTTATTTAAATTTTTAATTCCCTTTTCTTTCCAATGCGGTTCAATTAATTTAATCGGATTTGCCATTATATAAAATGGCAAGTGGAAAAAATGAGTATCTTCTTTTACGGAAATTATTTTTGACCTTCCTTGGAACAAAACTCCGCTTCTTTGATAATTCTCATTAATATATTTAGTATATCCGCCGAAAATCTTTTTAGAAAAAATACCGGCTCCTCCATCAATTTTTTCTTGAGCCAAATTATGACTGTGATTTGGCATCAAGCACCAACAAAGAAGATCTACTAATCTATCATTTTTACTAGATATTTCTTGTTTATTTTCTCTAACTTTACACCTAAAAGGATATGGAAACGCATATTTAGTACTATTAAAATCACAAAGATTGTGAGTGAACCGAAAATAATCTTTGTCTGATTTAAAAATTTTTCTTTTCTCTACTCCTCTATTTAAAATATGAAAAATATCGCCCTTCATACTATAATCATATCATTTTGATATCATTTGGACATGTATCATTTGGACATGCGATGTCCAAATACCGATGTCCAAATACCAAAGCGGGACTCGATTTTTAACGGCTGATGTAGATGGCGCGACTGGTTGTTTTATACGTGCCGACGGATTTAACGCCCGGGGCTAAAATCGTTACAGAATAAGCGGCATTATTTCCCAAACTGCCCGGTCCCTGGCTGCCATCGTATAAATTTTTTTCAATCCCGGTTTCGGCGGCATAAAAAGCTAAAACCGAATCCCCGATGTCTTTGATCATTTTTGCCTGGCTTGAAAGAATTAAATTTATTCCCAAAGCCGAAGAAAACAAAATACCCATTATGGCTAATGATAAATATAAAATAACGCCTTTTTCAAAATTCATTTTTTTCATCTTTCTATGTCCAGGTTTCTTTGGGTAACTGCGGTTTGGACTTTAATTTTTGACTGGTTATTGCCTTCAATATTTAAGAATAAAGTGACCTTGGGCTGGTTATCGTCTGTTTGAGTCCAGCCGGAATCTACGATATCAAACGATAAAACATTAAGATGGCTTGAAGTCAAAGGGGAAACAACTCCTCCTTCGTTTTCTTTTAATTGGCCAGTTTCTAAATAAAATTCCTGACAGACAGAACCAGAATTAAGAAATTTTATTCCCGTACCCAAAGAAGTGGTCGTGCTGTAATTTAGATTAACTATCCCTGTGCAGCTACCATCAAGATCTTTCCTTGCCATTCTAATCGCCCGGGACATATATTCTAAAGCATAAGAAGTCTGGCCTAAAAGTTCCTGAGTTGATGATATATTTCTCTGGCTTTGCAAGATTTGGGTAAACACTGCCGCAAGCGAACCGATGAGCAAAGAAAAAATCCCCATCGTCACTATCATTTCCACTAATGTAAAGCCATTTTTTTTCATTGTAGCCATTTATATAAATTTTCTTGGACAATTACTTTATGAGGCCCTCCTCTCTCTTGCCAAGAAACCTCAACCGAAACATTTAAAATATTGATGCCGTCAGGCGTAATAATTGTTCTTCTTTGAAAATTATTTGGAGTTCCATCTATGAAAACAACAGGTTGCCAGTCGCTGGAAACTATATTCGCATCCCAATTAACACCGCCGACGCCTTTGTGGATTTTAAGAAAATTGCTGTCTCTGATTTCTCTTATTGATTCAATGCCCTCTTGGGCTAAATAAGTCGCTGTAAGTTTGGAAGAAATAATCTGGGTGCCGCCTATAGTTTGATTAACTAAAGCAAAAACCGCGCCCACGCCCATGGTGACTATAAATATTGATATGATTGTCTCTAAAAGAGTAAATCCCTGCCTGCC
>CAYIJU010000034.1:5114-7020 GCA_964363855.1 uncultured Candidatus Saccharibacteria bacterium
CGGCAGGCATGGCTTTATTCATCATAAATTAACCCCGCTTTATTGATTCTGATATTTTTGTTTTGGCTATTATTGGTCAGGGTAATAGTGGTCGTAGAGTTGATGTTTACCGTCGGATCCGGAGGCGTAAAAGTAATTATTAAAGGAGAAACAGGAGAGAGAACGCTGATTTTAATTCCCTCTTCCATAGAAATGGTCTCAACTATTTCGCCAGAATCAAGGACTTGATCGTTATTTAAATCGGCAAATAAAATATAATCCGACGCATTTGTTTCAAATTTCATTCCGTAAGCTCCGGCCGACATTGCCATTTCTCGGGCTCTGCTTAAATCTTGGACCAATTCAGCAGTTGACCTTTCCAAAGCCATATTTTTTTCGCCAGCATTAAAATTAGGGAGAGCAATGGCAGAAAGCAACAAAATAATCCCGGTGACAACAATTAATTCTATTAAAGTAAACCCATTCATCGCTTTGCTCATAAAAATAAATTAAAATAAAAATTTATTATTTTTTCACCCCAGAATAAGGCCAAAAATACGCCAATTGTTAAAAAGGGGCCGAAAGGAACTTCCGATTTTAAAGTTTTTTTGCCGGAAATTATCAGTCCTATCCCCATTATAGCACCTAAAAATATTGCCAAGAACAAGGCTACAATAATGTTGGGCCAGCCCAGGAATAAGCCCATTAAAAAAGCCAGCTTTATGTCGCCTATTCCCATCCCCTTTCCCCGGGAAATTAAAACAATCAGGAAAAAGAAACCCGCCGCCCCAACGGCGGATAAAATATTCAAAAAATTAAAAATTAACGCTATCCCAATAGCCGGGAAAACAACTTTATCGGGAATGATATAATGTTTTAAATCGTAAACAAAAATAATGATAAAAAAGCATGAAACGACAAAATTAAATATTAGGAGATCCGATCTCCCAAGGAGATCTGATCTCAAAAGATAGATTAAAACAAAAATAATTCCAGTAAAAAATTCCACCAATGGATACTGAATAGATATTTTTTTTTGGCAATAGCGGCAATGGCCTCGCAGGATAATAAAGCTAAAAATAGGGATCAAGTCCTGCCAGGATAACTGGTGCTTGCAATTAGGGCAAAAAGATCTGCCTTTTAAAAAACTCTTTCCCTGTTCCAAGCGATAGATAACGCAATTCAAAAAACTTCCCACCATCAATCCCAAAATAAAAAAATAATATGGCATTAATCTATTCTAACATAAAACCCCGCCAGATATGTCCTGACAGGGCTTTATGCGATGAAGTTTGCCTTCATCTTTACCTTCGTTTTTACTTCGTAAAAACTTGGTTTTAGAAGCCGCAAGAAGTCAAGCTCGTCGGTATGCTCGTGGTAGCAGTTGTCCCGCGATCAGAAGCAGTGAAGTAAGAACCCGCTGGATTTTCAAGAGCGGCATAAGCGCAGAAATACTGACCGGTAGGAGAATTACTCAGCTGACCATAATGTTTAGTTGGCGCCTGTGGATCGTCAACAGCCTGAAGATAAACTGTGTTAATGGCATTTTTAATCGCTGGGAGCGCGGTGGCGGTAGAGCCAGTTGATGTAGCATAGTTCTGGTCATCACCCATGACCATTGACTGGGCAGTTACTATCTGTCTCATATCTGATTGTCTTTTGGCGTCTCTAGCTTTGCTTCTGGCTCCGCCCATAGATACCATGACGATTCCGGCCAACATACCAATGATGGCAATAACAACCAACAACTCAATTAAAGTAAAACCTTTTTGTTTTTTATTCATAATTAAATTTATTCTTTTTAACAAATTAAAGCTCGACCTTTGGTTAATTTTCTATTTTTATTATATCATTTTTATTCAATGTCAACCTGTGGATAACTATACTCCGCCCATTTTATATAAAGGCAGCAGAACCGCGCCCATCA
>CAYIJU010000035.1:0-6897 GCA_964363855.1 uncultured Candidatus Saccharibacteria bacterium
TGGGGGATAAGAATTGGCACACTCTCGGTATTTCTGCATTTAATAATTTTGAAATACCAAGGTTGGTTTAAATGGTTGGAAGAAGGGGGAAGCCAGAATTTAGCTCAGCCAAATTTGCCCCCTGCCAGTTTAATCGGAGCGCTTTTCATTGGCTTTGTGGGGATTGTCCGCTTGGGAGAAATTTTTGGAGTAAAAATAGCCAGAAAAATTTTTGAAATCAGTTTTATCGCTTTATTGTTTGCTATTGTGATTTTATTTGTTTTGGGCTCTATGCAGAACCTGTAAGGCTCTGCCGAGCTCGACAGAAACTTTTTTGAAAAAGTTTCTGTATAGAGGGCCTATAGTATAACGGCATTACACCGCATTCGCATTGCGGAGATGTGAGTTCAATTCTCACTGGGTCCACACTTTCGGATATGTCAAGGTTTCCGCCTCGCCCGTTCCGGGCTCGGCTACAAAATTGAACGGGAAATTGAAAGAAAAAATCAATTTTTGGTTTTGTTTACGGCTACGCCGTAAGTAAAAGAAAATTTTTCACATATTCAGGGATTAGAACCCCCTTTTTATTTTACCGCAAGGCCTTGACAAGTTTAATAATATATGCTATTATTATGGTATGGAAAGAGAGTAGAATTCTTTCCAAAGCACCTTAAAGGTTTCTCTCTCGTTTCCAAATTTTTACAGAAAGGAGGTGAGAATAATGGACGAGGAGAGAAAAGGCGAGTTAGCTTTAGCTGCTATAAAAGCTAACCTGCGGAAACAATTTTCTTGGCGGGATTTTGCCAACATGAAAAGAAATATCGGCAATACCGTCAAAGAGCCAGAGTTCGTTGCTGTTAAAGCAACATCCGCAGAACTGCTTGAGATTTCAAAGATTTTGCTCAACGAAATCTTTGAAGAGCAGATGAAGCAAATCTCGTAAAACCAATAAGAGAGAAGGCAAGGTGGAGAAATCCTAAAAAGGGTAATTGGACTTCCTTTGTGAGTTATTACAAAGCTAAGGATAGAACAAGAACCTTTCCTCCCTTCTCTCTTTCCCCCAAGTAAGTGTTCAAAAGAAGATTTATTTAGGACAAAAAATCACCCTGAATTTATTAAAGGGTGGTTTTTTATTTTAAGTCTCTGTTGAAGTCAGACTTCAACAAGGGTGCCAGTAGAATAGAATGTTAGGTACTCAGTGTTTAACATCTCAACAAGAATCGCCAAGCAGGCGATTTTTTGATAGGATAAATTATTATGTTATTTGATATAGTTGTGATAGGGGGTGGGCCGGCCGGGATGATGGCGGCAGGCAGGGCGGGGGAGTTTAATAAAAAAGTTGCGCTTCTAGAAAAAAACGCTTCTTTGGGCAGGAAATTATTGATTACCGGAAAAGGAAGAAGCAATATCACCAGGGCTGATTTTATTCCCCAAGAACTTGTTAAAAAATATGGCAGAGAAGGGGATTTTCTTTT
Source organism: uncultured Candidatus Saccharibacteria bacterium (assembly GCA_964363855.1). GTDB lineage: Bacteria > Patescibacteriota > Minisyncoccia > Minisyncoccales > CAZWNE01 > JBBTTI01. The sequence goes on from CAYIJU010000035.1 coordinate 1,455, forward strand.
AAGTCCTTTGGCAGCTTTGAGTGTGGAAAAAACTATTGAATTTTTTGAGAAGAGGGGATTGAAAACAAAAATTGAACGGGGGAAAAGAATATTTCCCGAAAGCGATAAAGCCGGTGATGTGCTAAAAATATTAACTGATTATCTGAAAAAAAGCGGAGTTGAAGTTATACTGAATTCCGGAGTGAAAGAAATTATAAAAAAGAATAATAAAATAGAGAAGCTTATTTTAAGTAACGGCAGGGAAATCACAGCTAAGAATTATATTATCGCCACCGGCGGAAAATCGTATTCCGAGACCGGGTCTCGGGGCGATGGCTATAAATGGGCAGAGGAATTGGGCCATAAAATTGAAAAATTAAGACCGGCTCTGGTCCCTTTGAAAATAAAAGAGGCCTGGCCAAAAATGGCCCAAGGGCTATCTTTAAAAAATGTTGAGTTGACGGTTTTTCTGAATGGCAAGAAAAAAGACAGCCGTTTTGGCGAGTTTCTTTTCACTCATTTTGGCATATCCGGGCCCATTGTTTTGGATTTAAGCGGAAAAGTAGGGGAACTTTTAGATAAAGGTAAGGTAGAATTAAATTTGGATTTGAAACCCGCCCTTAACTTACAAGTACTAGATAAAAGAATTCAAAGCGATTTTCTAAAATATAGGACGAAATTTTTTAAGAATTCTTTAAAGGATTTATTGCCTCAAAAATTAATTCCCATTATTATTGAGTTATCAGGGATTAATCCCTTGAAAAAAGTGAACGAAATAACAAAGGAAGAAAGGCAAAGATTGGTTAAATTATTAAAAGGGTTAAAAATGACTAAGCTGATTGAGGTTTGACCTCAATTTTTTATTTACACCGAGTCCGCCGAGATGATAGAATAAATTAATGGAGAATAACATGGATCTAAAAGTTTTATACGAGGATAATCATTTAATTGCGGTGTTTAAACCGGTTGGGGTTTTGACACAGGGCGATATTACCGGCGACAGGTGCTTAATGGACGAAGTGAAATCATATCTTAAAGAAAAATATAAAAAACCGGGTAATGTATTTTTAGGTCTTTTGCATCGCTTAGACAGGCCGGCTTCGGGCATTGTTTTATTCGCCAAAACCAGTAAAGGAGCCTCTCGGCTTTCCGAACAATTTAGAAACAGGACGATTGAGAAAACATACCATGCCTTGGTTTTGGGAAGACCCAAACAAAACAAAGGAAACTTGGTAGATTTTCTTAAAAAGGGCGATACGGGTAAACCAAAAAGAGCTGAACTTGATTACGAAGTTATCTCTTCTGGCGGCAAATATTCTCTTCTTAAGATTAATCTTAAAACCGGACGGTTCCATCAAATTCGCAATCAGTTAGAATTATTGGGGCATCCTATTGTTCGCCAAGATAGAAACATCTGTCTTTGCGCAACTTCAATCTCTTTCAAACTAGCAACAAAAGATGAAACAAAAACAATCACTATTCCAATTCCCAAATGGCCGTGGTAAGATAAAAACATGATAGGATTTATTACAAACATAGAAAAAGACGTCCAAGATAATAATTTTTTTCGGAAAGTTATTTTTACGGCAAAGAATTGCCAGCTGGTTTTAATGTGCTTAAAACCCTTAGAAGAAATAGGGGAGGAGGTGCATGAAAACTTAGACCAATTTTTCAGATTTGAAAAAGGCGAAGGCAAAGTAGTTTTAGAAGGTGAAGAATCTGCAGTTAGAGATGGTTTCGTTTTAGTTGTCCCAGCTGGAACAAAACACAATATTATCAATACTTCTTCAAGTGAACCGCTTAAACTTTATACTATCTACTCACCGCCCAATCACGCCGACGGAAAAATTAACGAAACAAAACCAATTTAAAATAAAATGCCGCTTTCTATCGGGATAGTCGGTTTGCCTAATGTGGGCAAGTCAACTCTCTTTGAAACAATAACTAAAAAGCAGGTGGATAGAGCGAATTATCCTTTCTGCACTATTGACCCAAATGTGGGCGTGGTTGCGGTTGCAGATGATAGGGTAGATAAACTGGCAGAATTAACTAAGTCCCTAAAAAAAATATATACCACGATTGAATTTTTTGATATCGCCGGCTTGGTAAAAGGGGCCAACAAAGGCGAGGGTTTGGGTAATAAATTTTTAGCCAATATTAGAGAAACAAACGCCATTGTTTATGTTTTAAGGGCTTTCTTAAAAGCAGACATAATAAATACTCAATCAGCGATAAACCCATTGTTTGATAAGGAGATATTGGATACTGAATTAATATTGAAAGACATGGAAACGGTTGAGAAGAAAATAGAAAACGGATTGGAAAGAGTTAAAGATTTTCTGGCTAACGGCAAAATTTTAAGCGAACAGAGTTTCAGCCCGGAAGAATTAAAAATTATTCAGCAATATCAACTGCTGACAATGAAGCCGAGATTATATTTGCTGAATGGCCGGGATGAAGAAGTCCCGCAAAATATAACAGAAGAATTTAAGAAAAATAACTGGTCGTTTTTGATAATAGACGTTTTAACCGAATTTGAAGCCGCTGGTTTGAATAAAGAAGAAAGATTGGAGCTCGGCCTGCCCTTAGAATCGGAAATGGATATTTTGGTCAGAAAAGCCTATGAAATACTTGGCTTAATAACCTTTTTTACCACCGGGCCGGATGAAACCCGAGCTTGGACAATAAAAAAAGGCCAGACAGCGCCTCAAGCCGCAGGCCAAATCCACAGCGATTTTGAAACCCATTTTATCAAGGCGGAAGTAATAAATTGGCAAGATCTTTTAAATGAGAACGGTTTTGCCCTGAGCCGCGCGAAGGGCTTAATCCGCACCGAAGGCAAGGAATATGTAGTCCAAGACGGCGATGTTATTGAAATAAAACACAACGCTTAGTCTTATTCCGCCTCAACTCTTTTTGTATATTCGCCGGTTTCGGTGTTGATTTCAATAACGTCGTCCTGCTCAATAAAAAGAGGGACATTAATTTGAGCTCCGCTTTCCAAGGTAACGGATTTGGTTCCGCCTTGGGCCCGGTCGCCCATAACTCCCGGCGGCGCTTCAATAACTTTTAGTTGAATTTTAATCGGCAAAGAAATTTTGATTATTTTATCTTGAAAAGTTACTACCTCCATAATTTGGTTGGGTTTTAAAAATTTGGCGCCCTGGCCGATTTGTTCCAAGCTCAAATCAAATCTTTTTGAAGGATTATCTGCGTCGCAAAAAAAATAGCGATCCTTGTGGAAATACAAAAACTTTTTTTCAAGTTTTATAAGTTCCGCTTCTTCAAAAGTATCGCCCTGCTGAAAATTTCTTTCAGTTGTTCTGCCGGTAATTAAATTTTTTATTTTTGACTGAATAATCGGCCTTCTTTGGGCCATTTTTACCGACTGGGATTCAATAATTTCGTATGGCTCGCCGTCTATGACAGCGATTATTCCTTTTTTTAAATCGTTATGAGTTAACATGGTATTTTAAAATCATTATGTCCGCGGAGAAAATCGTCAAAATTCATTGGTTTTTTTCCTTCCGGCTGGACCTCTTTTATTATTAATTTATCATTTATTATTTCTACTCTTAATATTTTTAATATTCTCCCGTTGTATAAAGTATAAGTTCCCGGCCAAGGGTTAAGCGCCCGAACCTGCCTTTCAATATAATCTATCGGGCTTTTCCAGTCAATAAGCCCGTCTTCTTTTTTTAATATCTTTGTATAAGTCGCTTTTGTTTCATCTTGAGACAAAGCCTTTATTTTCCCAGCCACCCAACCAGGGATAGTTTCACTTAGAAGCTTAGCTCCTAAGTCGGCTAATTTTAGCGATAAAGTTTCGTAAGTTTCCACATTAGATATTCGGCGCTTAATGATAGATATTATTTCACCTGCATCAACCTTTTCCGCCATTTTAATAATACTGACTCCAGTTTCCGAGTCGCCATTTAAGATAGCGGTTTGAATAGGGGATGGGCCTCTATATTTTGGCAAAAGCGACGGATGAACATTTAAACAGTCATATTTAGGAGTTTCCAAAATCTTTTTTGGCAAAATCTGGCCATAAGCAGCCACCACGACTAAATCCGGTTTCAAGTCTTTTATGTTAGACATTGAATGTCCAACAGGAATATTATATTTTTCAGCAATAATCTTAACAGGTGATTCGGGTTTAGTTATAACCAAAACCGGCTTATATCCAGCGCCAATAAGCCCGTTTAGTATTGTTGCCCCAAACTCCGGCGTCCCGATGAATATAATTTTTAGGTCTTGCATTTTTTTATTCTATCAAAAAATCGCCCGAAAGGCGACTTCTTGAATTATTTATGTTTGTTGTATATGCTAAAGATAGGAGTTAAAATAAAATAAAACGATAAGGAGGGGTCATGAAACAGTTCTTTCTAAATTTACGGGAAATTTTTTGGACTGATAAGAATTTTTTTGCAATGACTATTTTGATTTTCATTTTCCTTTTCTTGTCCTTAAAGATATTTTCTTTTTTTCTTGGCTGGTGGGGAGCCGCGCTGATAGTGATTTTGATTTCGTTTTCTAGTGTAGTTCAGTATCGTTATGAAAAATCAATGAAACAATTCATTTATCGCGGCGGTAATTGGCTGGATCGTCAGATCAATAAACTAAGAAGGAGAAGAATATGAGTATGGAAACAAAGTATCTCTTAATGGTGCTCGGTACTATTATTGTCGCTTTAGTGATCTTTGCGATATTACTAACTCCGATTTTCAAATATATTCTTTATTATGTCCGGTACCAGCGGCCTAAAGGCAAAAAGTAAAAAAAGTGATTTGAGATTATGTTCAAATGGTAGGTAGGCCAGCTCAATTTATGGGCTGGCCTCTTTTTTATTTAATAATTCTCCACTCTATTTCTGCTTCTTTTCCGGCGAATTCCAGCCAGTCGCCAGTAGGGGAGATGACATACCATTTCTTTTTAGTTTCTGACCAAATCATCGGATTGCCCCAGAAATAGGGCTTTTTTACTATTTCTTTTGGCTTGAGTCGATCCATTTCCAGCCATTTTTTAAAGACCGTTTCAATAGAATAATCTAAACCGCGCGAATTGGCCCATTCCGCCACCTTGGCCATTGTTTCTTTGGCTTTTTCCAACGAACCGGCCAAGTCTAAAAGCTGTTTTGCCGGTTTGGTAAATCTTGAATAAACAATTTTCTTTTTTTTAGCGTTTTGTTTAAGTTCGCTTAAAGATAAGCCCTTTGTTTGAAAATAATAAGCGATAATCTGCTGGATGGCTGTTTCTTTTTGTAAATTTTCATAATCTTTAATTTTATTTTTTTTCAGATATTCTTCAATTTTTTTAGCCATTTTATCGCCGACACTTAAAATTTTTTTTATGCCAGCCACTCCTGATTCTTTATAAATCAAAGCAATATCTTCGCTTAAAGCATTTAATGATTTAGCGGCTTTTTGATAATTCAATTTTCGAAAAACAGTCGACTTTGCAG
>CAYIJU010000036.1:0-4852 GCA_964363855.1 uncultured Candidatus Saccharibacteria bacterium
TTGATTTTGGATTAAACTTTTACTCTGGGGAATAAATTCTAAAATTCTATCAGAAAAAAGGCCTGAACAAGCCTCTTTGCCGATTTTTTCTCTTTTCTCAAAAACCGTCACAGCCTCTCTTTTTTCAGATAATTTCCAAGCCAGATATAATCCGGTTATTCCGGCTCCAATAATTGCTACAGGCATAAATTGACTATATTTTTTATTTTTGCTAACATAAATTTATGGCAAAAAGTAAATCGGCTGCGTCATCTAGCTTAGGCAGGGATTCTCAGCCAAAATATTTAGGAATAAAACTTTCTCACGGTCAGAAAACTAAAGCTGGCCAAATTTTGATTCGCCAACGGGGAACTAAGTTCAGAGCGGGAAAAAATGTCGGTCGAGGAGGCGACGACACTCTTTTTGCTTTGGAAGCAGGCACTGTCCGCTTTACTACAAAAAAAATAAAAAAGTATGACGGGTCTCAGCGAATTTCAAAAATTGTCGAAGTGACTAAAGACACGCTTTAATAAATTCTCTAAATAAAGGGTGCGGGTCTAATGGCCTGGATTTTAGTTCGGGGTGAAATTGAGAAGCAATGAAAAAAGGATGGTTTTTAAGCTCAATTATCTCCACTAAATCCCTTTCCGGATTTATCCCGGACATTACTAATCCTTTAGCTTCTAAGTCTTTTCTAAACTCATTATTAAGCTCATAACGGTGGCGATGACGTTCAGTGATTAAAATCTCTTCCTTTTTATTTTTCTTGCCCCAATTAGCTTTGGAATAAGCCAGATAAGCTTTTGTGCCTTTTCGAAGCGAACAAGGATAAGCGCCTAATCGCATAGTTGCCCCGTATCTTTTTTCCTGTAAAAGAATTTTTTGCTCCGGCATAACATCAATCACCGGATACTTAGAATGTTTAATAATTTCTGTAGTATTAGCATCCTTCATCTGACAAATATTCCTGGCAAATTCCACTACCGCCAGTTGCATACCATAGCATAAACCCAGATAAGGAATTTTATTTTTCCGGCAATATTCAATGGTTTTTATTTTTCCCTCCACTCCTCTACTTCCGAACCCTCCGGGGACGATAATACCGTCAAAACTTTTAAGTTCCTTTAATCTTACCGGAGTTTTTTCATAAATTTCCGAAGATAACCAGGTTAATTCCGGCTTTACTTTATGGAAAAAGGCAGCGTGTTTTACTGCTTCAATAACTGAAATATAAGAATCAGCTAAAGTAAAACTGCCTGTTTCAAAATATTTACCGACGATGCCGATTTTAACTTTCTTTTTTGTATTTTTTATTATCTCTGCTAATCTTCGCCAATCATTAAGATTTTTCTTTCTCGGCCGCAAATTAAATTTTTTTAAAATTATTTTTCCTAAATTATCTTTTTCAAAATTAATCGGAATATCGTATATTGACTCAACGTCCGGCGCAGAAATAACATCTTCTTCGTGAACATTGCAAAAAGTAGAAATTTTTCTTTTTCGAATATTATCTGCCGGAATCCTTGATCTGGCCACTATTATATCCGGTTGGATGCCCGCTTCGTTTAAAAGCCGCACGGCCGTCTGAGTAGGTTTAGTTTTCATTTCCCCGATCATTTCCGGCACCGGCAAATAACTGATTAAAACAAAAAGAATATTTTGAGGTTCTTGCAGGCGCATCATTCTGGCCGCTTCCAAAAATAAAAGATTCTGATACTCCCCCACCGTTCCGCCGATTTCAATTAAAACAAAATCGGCCCTTGAAATTTTAGCCGCTTTTTTAATGCGAAAAATTACCTCGTTCGGAATATCCGGCACAACTTCAACGCATTTCCCGCCGTATTCCAAATTTCTTTCTTTGCGAATAACCGTATCGTAAATTCGGCCGGTGGTAATATAGTTATCTGTAGTTAAATTTTCTCCCAAAAATCTTTCGTAATTCCCTACATCTTGGTCGCATTCGGTCCCGTCGTCAGTCACAAAAACCTCGCCGTGTTCTATCGGATTCATCGTCCCGGCGTCCATATTAACATAAGGATCGATTTTAACGGCGGTTACTTTGAACCCTTTGCTTTGCAGAATTTTTCCGATTGAAGCTGTTGTCACCCCTTTACCAATCCCGGACATCACCCCGCCAGCCACAAAAATATATCTAGCCATGCTATAGCTTATCTTCGGTAATTATGACTTTTATCTCCGCTTCTAAATTATGTTCAAGTTTAATTTTTACCGGAAACTCGCCAAATATTTTAATTGGCTCCTCTAAAACAATCTGGCTTTTTTTAATTTCAAAACCAGCCTCCTTTAATTTTTCGGCAATTTTTACGGCATTGATTGACTCAAACATTTGACCCTCGTCTCCCGCCTTGGCAATCATGGTTATTTCTTGGCCGTCCAAAGCCGTAGCTTTATCTTGGAATATTTTTAATTCTTCCTCTGCTTTTTTCGCTTCAATTTCTTTTTGAGTTTCTAACCAAATTAAAGCTTCTTTGGTGGCAATTTTAGCAAGGCTATTGGGAATTAAAAAATTCCTGGCGAATCCTTGAGCCACTTCTTTAATCTCATGCTTCTTTCCAATTTTTTCCACATCCTTAAGCAAAATAACTTTCATACTGCTTATTCTATTTTATTTCTTTAATTATTTCAAGGGCTTTATCTAATTGGGGATCTTTTTCGTTTTCATAATCTTTTTCCGTTATTTCTATTTTAATATCCGGCTCCAATCCGATTTCGGAAATAAGCTGGCCTTTCGGGGTCAACCAATGGGCTACAGTAATTTTTAAAGAAGAACTGCCTTTTAATTCTTCCAATTCCTGCACCGAGCCTTTGCCGAAAGATTTTTCTCCGATTAATTTTATCCCTCTGTTATCTCTTAAGGCGCCGGCCAAAATCTCGGAGGCTGAAGCTGATCCCTGATTAACTAAAATTACTAAAGGATACTTTTCCAGCCAATAATTGCCTTGAGCTTTGTAAATTTTCTGCTCTTGTTTGCCGGCAAAATCTTCAATTGTTATAATTTGACCCGAAGGTAAAAGCCAGCCGGCGATATCCTGAGAAATTTCTAAATATCCTCCGGGGTTATTTCTTAAATCCAAAATAATTTTTTCCGCTTTGCTGTTTAAGATCTCTACCGCCGCTTGGGCAAACTCATTGCCCGCTTTGGCGGAGAATTGAGAAAGTTTAATATAAGCAATTTTACCGTCATCCTTAAACTCTAATTTTAAAGAAGGAACCTGAATTACATCTCTGGTGATTTTAATTTCTTTAGATTTATCCCAGCCCTGCCGTATAACCGTCAAAGCTACCCGTGTTCCTTTCGGTCCTCTTATTAAATTAACCGCTTCTTCCAAAGACATGTCGGATGTAGAAGTGCTGTTTATTAATAAAATTTTATCTCCGGCTCTTAATCCGGCTTTTTGAGCCGGGCTTCCCTCTATCGGTGAAACAACCTGCAGTTGATTTTTTTTAATTCCTACCTCCATACCCACTCCTTCAAAAGAGCCCTTAATTTCATCTTGAAATTTTTTATTTTCCGTTGGCGGGAAAAATACCGTATAAGGATCATCCAAAGACTTTACCATGCCCGAAACAGCGCCAAAAATCATTTTTTGAAAATCCATCTTGTCGTTATTAACGAATTTTGTCTGTAATTTTGACCAAGCGTCCCAAAAAATTGAAAAATCAGCGCCTGCCGGCTGGCCTAATTCCGGATTTTGAACGCCAAAAATAATCTCCGGCTTAACGCTGGACTGGCCGAAAAAATATCCGCCGGAAAAAACAATCCCCAATATAATCAAACTTAAAAATATAAAAACAATTTTCCTTGAAATTTTAGCCATACGATATTTATAGCAAAATTATAATCATTAGTCCACAATATTTAGTGGAGATAGCGGAGATCCGATCTCCGCTAGTTTTACTACTATTATTCTAGAATAACTTCATCAAAACCCTTAAGGGTTTTCTTGTATTTTACCCAATCATCAATAATTTCTTTGCAGCCATTTTTGCCACCCATCATTTTCAGAAGAAACTTCCTTTCGGTTACCGAAGGAAAATTCTTTTTGTCAATATAGTCAGGATAACTTGACCATTTATAGTTTTCCAAAAATTCAATGACTTTGTTAGGATTTTTAATCCCCTTCTCTTTCCAGCTCGGTTCAATTAAAGATATTCCGTTAGTGTGAATATAAACGAAGACGGTTATTAATTGCTTATCATCTTTGATATGAACCGCCCGAAATCTCCCTTGAAAAAGATGACCCATTCTATTATATTTTTTATTAAAATAAGCGGCGTAACCTACTCCTAATTTCCTCATAAACTGAGTAATGCCACGATCTTTAATTTGTTTCACCAGTAAATGAATATGATTTGGCATAAACCAAAAAGCCCAAATTTCCACCAACAATTCGCGAGTATCCGCGGAGATCCGATCTCCGCTGGCTTTAGTAATTTTACGTTTTTCTCTTTGTTTTCTAATTTCTATTGGACTAGTAGTATTAAACTCATAAAGAGAAAAGATTCCCCGATAATAATCATTTTTATCTTTGAAAAGCAAAGAGTCGCCGACTCCTCGGATAACAACATGATAAATTTCGCCATTAACTAATTGCGGTCTTTTGAAAGCCATAAATTAGCGGAGATCCGATCTCCGCTATTTATTACATATAATAATTTATAGCAAAAAAAGTGGGCTGACACAAGATCAGCCCGAGACATATAAGTATTTTAAGATTAACGAAAAATTTTATTTATGTCAACAAAATAGCAGAGGTTAGACCTCCGCTATTTTACTAAATTTTATCTTTTGATCAGTAAACCTGCGCCGGCCAGCCAATTTTTAGCTTTTTCTAAAAATGATTGCGGTGGC
>CAYIJU010000036.1:4952-6692 GCA_964363855.1 uncultured Candidatus Saccharibacteria bacterium
GGCGCTCCGCAAGCCTCCGGATTATTTTCGCAATAAGATTGACATTCCTCTTCCGATTGGCAACCGCCAGGCCCAGTTTGTTTGGGCGGCATTATTTCGTCTCCTTTCTCTTGTCCTTCAGGCCACTCTTGCGGGGGCATAAAGTTTTCGCAATCTTCTGGCGTCTGGCAACCGCCAGGACCACCCCCTTGCATCATTGTATCGTTACTCGGCCCCATTTGCGGACCCGCGCCCATTTCTTGAAAACACGCTTGCATGCTATCGCCAATATCTCTTGAAGGCATGGCTTGCCCTGTCTTCAACTTTTCCACTGTTTCAGCGCCAAGCCGAGTATTTAAGCATTCTAGTACCTCCGGCGGCATCTGGTTTAATGCTTCTTGTATTTGTTGCTTACCTTCGTCCATTTGTCTTAAATCATCTTCTGACATTAAACCATTTTCTTTGGCAAAATTAAAACAAGTTTCTTGATTATCAGGGTTATTGCAAAAATCTTCGCATTCTTCTTTTCCTCGACAATTACCCGGGCCTTTTCCTCCGGTCTTTCTGGCTATGGACGCGTCTTCTTCCGACATAAACCCGGCTTCAACAGCAAAATTCATACACTCTTCAAGATTTTCATCCTGGCCGCAGTACTGATCGCACTCTTCTCTGCCTTGGCATGGTAAGGGTTTTACTCCTCTTTTTATAGCTTGCAGCATTTTTTGAGCGCCTTCTTTTTCTTCTTCTGACATAAATCCGGCCTCCAAGGCAAAATTCATGCAGACTTCCATATTATCCGGCTGACTGCAATATTTATCGCAAGCTTCTTTACCCCGGCAAGGCGGCGGAGTAACCCCCCTCTTTACCGCCGCGAGCATTTTCTGAGCGTCTTCCAATTCTTGACCCTCCATAAATCCGGCTTCAGCGGCAAAGGTAATGCATTCCTCCATATGGCCAGGTTCTTCACAATAAACATCGCAGGCTTTTTTATTGCCGCAAGGAGGAGGCTGTACCCCTCTATTTATGGCTTCTTGGACTTTTTTCGCTTCCTCTAATTCCTCCGGCGACATCAAATTGTTTTCCTCGGCAAAAGCAATACATTCATTAATATGGCCGATGTCGTTGCAGTATGTCTCGCAACTGTCTTGGCTTGTGCAACCGCCGGGCCCCGTTCCGCCTGCATCCTCAAATTTTTCGGCCATATCCAGCTCTTCTTCCGACATCAAACTATTCTCTCTGGCAAAATCCAAACAGGCCGACAAGTTTTCCGGCTCATCGCAATAATCCCGGCAAGACGATTCGTTTTGGCAGTTGCCTAATTCGGCCACCGGATATTGGATATCAGCGGGTTGACCCAAAACAAACGAACCCGCGGCCGCCAAAAAGACTGTGACGGAAAAACTAATTAGATATTTTTTCCACATATTATTCAAAAGGATTGGTCTTAATATTTTTAAATGGATTGGCCTTGTCAGCCGGATTCAGGTCTGGTCTGCTTTCCAAGGGGTTGGTTTGCAACGACGGCAAAGTCCCTTGAGTGGCGCTTTCAACCATTTTTTCAGTTGCTTCAGCGGCTTCTTCCACGGCCTCATTCTCGGATTTCTTTTGACTATTCCAATAAATAACGCCGCCGATAATCAGCGCCGAAACAACCGCCGCAGCGATAATTATTTTCGGGGAAATAGTTTTCATTATTTTATTTTAACCGATGAAGAAACCCTGTCAATAGAAGATATCCACAAAGCTGTGCCCCTGCCGCGA
>CAYIJU010000037.1:0-6627 GCA_964363855.1 uncultured Candidatus Saccharibacteria bacterium
ATCCATTGACTGGCCTTTGACAAAAAACGGCTGAAAAACAAAATACCTGATAGGCATAACTATCAGCAAAGCGATAATTACAATTTTCGCCGTCTCCCAAATAAAAGCTAATATCTTGCGCATAATATAAATTATAGCACTATTTTTTTATTTTGCAACAAAAAAACTATAGGGGATCTGACCACCCATAGTTTTGCACTTCTATATTTTTGATTAAAATATCTCTAATTGGGAAATTTCTTCTAACTGCCTACTGGTTAAAATTTGGTGTTCTTGCAATGCTTTAATAATAATTGCCCACATTTTCTTTTCTCTTTTTTCCTGGTGTTCTCTGACATTTTTCTCTGTGAGAAGAATATCTAATTTTTTTAACATACCATCTTGACTAGTCGTGTTTTTATTTTTAAAATCTTCGAACTCTGTCTTTGTAATAAAATTTTCTTTCATCCAAGGGAACAAAACCTCTCGGTTGTATGAGGCAAGAATTTCTAAGGTTAATAGCTTTTGATTTTTATTATTCTTCATCGCCTTTTTATTGTATCTTATTACAAAACTCTCTGTCAAACAAAAAACACCGCATAGTATGTTAGATGTTCAACGTCCAACACTGATTTACTACTTATTTTATAGCTTACCTTTACTTTTGATTTCTACACTCTTTAGGAAACATTATTTCGGGATATAATTTCTAAAATTTTTTGTTTTTGCAAGGGCGCTGACTCAATTTTTTCCCATTTCACGCCTGAAGCAAAAACATTTAATTCTTGTTTATATTGCTCCTCAGTTGCCCTAATAGTGGCGAACCTTTTTCGCTTTCCTCCCACAACAGCTTCAGCAGCTCCCACAAAATCTTTTAATCGCCGGGCAATTCGAACATCTTGTCAGTCAATTTTTATTGAAAGAACCTGTTCTTTGTCTTGCGTTCTAATAAAACGTTCAAACTGATCCAGCGTCATACTTAAAAACTCATGGCTAATATCTTTTACCGCCGGTTCCTCTCTTTTTTCTATCTTTTTTTCTTCGGCTTCTTTTCCCGTTTCCAATTCTACTTTTGGCTCTAATTTATCAGGGTTAAACATAAATTTTATGTTTTAAATTGGAATTGTTTTAAGGCAGCGCTCAAAAGCATCCAGCCGCTCTTTCAATTTAGAATCTAAATGGCGCGGATTTAATTCTAAGGCCTTAATTTGGCTGTTTAGGGAAGCGATAAAATAACTGAATAATTTCTTTTCATAATCAGAACTTTGCCCCTCTGATGGAATAAAACTTTTAATGCCTTTCTCAACGTGGTCTTTGGGCAGGGCCAGATAAAAAATCGGCAGCCCTTTCATCTCTCCCAATTTTAATTTCATTTTATCTCCCTCTTTTTCAAAAGTTAGCCCGTACTTTAAATTGACGCCGTTTCTTTCTATATTTCTATTTAAAACCGCCTCTTTTTTCTTTTCGTATATTTTTCCGGAAGTATCTTCTACCTCATCTAGGGCGCAGACCAAATTGCCGGTTGACCTTTCTATAATTATATTGTCTACGCCGTTCTTAATATCGTCATAGGCCGAAGATCGCAAAACAACAAAGTCCTTTTTCAAATTTTTGTAAAAAATCGCGCTTTTCATCATTTCTAAATCTTCGCCGGGATTGCCAACCCCGCTTTCTGCCGAACTGCCGTACCATTCTTTCCGGCGTTTTTCTATCATTTCCTCGTCTTTTTTTATAGCTTCGGGAGAATACACGCCTTCAAAAGCCTTCATATCAATCCGGCAATCATCTTCCACCGGCATTCCCTCTGCTTTTAATTGCAAAGACATTGATTCCAAAAATCTATTTAATTGCTCTTTCTTTTCTTCAATATTCTCTATTTTTGGCTCAAAATTTTCTGGGCTGCGCATAGTTTTTGTTTATGCTACTTCTCCTTTTCTTGCCATTCCTTTTCTAATTCTGCCTGAGCTTGGTCTCTTAATTTCTTAAGAGACTCTATTCTTTTTCTTTTTTCCATAATAAGCTGCTTAAAAAAATACTTTTTTTGCTTCGGCAGGATTTCCTTCGACGGGAAGAGAGTCTCTTATTTCTCTAATTTCACCAATTAAAAGACTTTCATAGTCCCTTTCATATCTTACTCTTAGTTCTTCACTCAATGTTATAGATAAATATAGCAAACCCTGAGGCCAATCCCCCCTATAGTAACCCTTGCCTTCCTCTACTGTCCTATAGTATATATTGTATATTACTTTCTCCTACTTTTGTTTTTAGAGCTATTCTTTCCAGATGTTTTTTTAATATGTCGTCATAATTAAAAAGTGTCTGGCCCATAGTACCACGTTGGATAAATTTTATTCCCTCTACTTTAGCCAATTCTAATAATTCACTGGGCTTCATACCCCCAAAATCTCGGCTGCCTCCCACAATTCAATTTTCCGCTGGATTATTTTCAATTCGGCTTCTTCATCCCCTTCTTCTTTTTGGGCTCTTCTTCCGAAGGGCCTTTTTCTGGCTTGAACATATTTTTAAAAATAAACAAAGATCATAAAATCGCTCCGATCTTTTTAATAATTTTGGAAGCTTTATAAATTATTCGTTTCCTCCGCCAACTTTTTCCGCCGCCTCCTTTCTGTTTTTTTCCTGCCATTTTTCATTTAGGAAATTAAGCAACGGTGTCTCATTCCACTCCTGATTTTTCTTGAATTTGAACATCTTGAATTCTTTCATAAAATTTCCATTTTTATCTAAAACTCTGACTTTTTCCCACCAAAGCAATCCCTTACGTTCCAAATGGTAACCGAGCTCGTCGAGATAGAAATCCCGAAGAGAATTAAATTTTTCATACCTTGAGGACTTCTCTCCCTCTGGATTCCTTGATTCTTCTATCTCTTTTAATTTACCTGCTTTTTCCCCTTCTTTTTGGATAATGTATTCTTTGAGTTTAACTTCTTGGGCGGTTTTTTTATCTTGAGTCATTCCTCTGATTCTTGCTCTTTCTGCCGCTGCTTGCTCTGCTTCTTTTTGCCTTTGCTTTTCATTTTCTTGTTTTTCTTTTGCTTCTTTATATAGTTTTTCTGCCTGCTTCCGGTCCCATTCTTCCATAAACTCATCTGCTCTCTTTGACCCCGGTTTTATTTCTTTTTTCTCTAACATTTCGTCAATCTCTCTCCATGTATAGCCTGGTTCCTTCCCTTCTACGCGCTTGTTATATATCTTCTTTTTAATTTTATTAATCTCCTCCTCTTGCTTCTCGGCTGCCTTTTCTTGTTCTTCTTTTTCCCCTTGTATTTCTGTTTGAATCCCGAAATGCTATTCATACCCCTTTTCTTTTTCTTCTAATTCTGTTTCTCGCCTTTTTAGCACATCTTCCGACTCTAAATAGGGGGTTACTGCTCCCAATTCTGCTTCTCGCTGTTCTTCTTCTCTTTCTTGAGATTCTCCTGGCATTTTCTCAAATTTATTTACCATATTTTTAAAATTATTAAATAATTATTTAACCCATTAACCTCGACCTTTGGATGGCACGTTCAGCCCTCAAGTAGGACACCTGAAGCACCAGTAGTACCCCCTTGCCCGTTTTATTGGAGACGATAAAGTCGCCTTCCCAGTCGCCGAATCTCTCTCGGTTTCCGACTATTGCCGGTCTTTGGTCGATAAACAGGCGGTTCTTTAGCTCGGTAACTTTTTTTCTGTTTCCTCCTTTTCTTTTTCTGCCCTTATATCTTAAATGTCTTTCCAATAATCTGCCGTAAACGCTGTAGATATATTTATAAATTCCCATGAATCCGACGTATTTTATGTCTTGGTCGTAATTTTTGATTCTGCCTGATATTTCTTCCGGAGACCAGTCCTGCTTTAATTTATTTTCGATATAATCTTTCAAGCTTTTGTCTTCAACCACTTTCATACCCTGATATTTGGAATACTTTCTTTTGGCATAAACTTTATGTTGGGCCTTTCTAGGATCGTAAGTACCGTTTACCGAGTTTAGTCTTATTTCTCGGGAAACGGTGTTTGGGCTTTTTGCCAGCGACCTGGCGATATCTCTTTGGCTAAACCCCTTAGCTTTTAACAAGGCGATTTCTAATCGTTCGCTTTGTTTTATGTGTTTATATTTTTTCTTTTTTATAGCGATATTTTACATCGCCAAGTGTCCTACTTCAAGCGTGAATTTACCTTTCCGGCGAAGGCCCTTTTTCTGGATTCCCCGTATTTGTGAATAATACAGATTCTATCTTTTTAAGCCACCTTAAGACTTTCTCCCGGAGCTCTTTTCCTTCCTCATACTTGCGCATCCCTCCTTCCATTATACCGCTCTTCTGAATATCCCAATTAAGAGTTTGGTCCCTTATTAAAATTTTCTTTAAGTTCGAAATCGCCTCACGACCTTCATTGATTTCCTCTTCTGAAATAGTACCAGCGTCTATTTTCGGTTGAAATTTGTCCATAATATCTCTGAGATAATCCTCTCTTTCATGAAACAAAAACCTCGTGTAAGATATCGCTATATTAGATACCATTCTATAATTTTCGAGGTTTTTAAATTCAGAAGGTTCAATGTCTTTCAACATCTTTTCTAATAATTCGGACATATTTTCTTTCTGAACGGAAATTTGTTCTTTTTTTCCAATAATATCTTCTCTCAATTTTTCTTGAGGCGTTTTTTCTTTTGCCTCTTTTTGCCCTTCTTCTTTTTTCGGCTCTTCTTCCGAAGGGCCTTTTTCTGGCTTGAACATATTTTTATTTATTGGTTATTAATATTTTTTATAAATTACCTAACCTCGACCTTTGAATGATTTCTGCTTAATTTTAATAATGATTATTAATGTCAATAATTTCAATCAAATCGGAAATAAGATGACCGCCCAAGTCCTTTCTCTAAGCTTTTAAGAAATTTTTGGTTATAAATTCCGCTCTTTTTAAATTCTTTGATCACGCCTCCGGTATTTTTGGTCGGAGGGGAAGTAAAAATATCTTCCTCTAACAGTTGACGAAGATATTCGTAACGAAGGGCCTTTTCCGATAAACGCTGATATTCTTTTTTAGGAATAGTAATAGTGACCATACTAAGAATAGTATATCTTTTTAAGACAAGTGATGTCAAATAAAAATTACGTGCATGTTAGACATTAAATGTTTAACACCCCTGAAGTTTTCCGGGTTGCTCATTATTCCTCCAGATTTTTTAGCTCGCACAAGAGTATCTTCCACCGAAGCTATTTTCTTCCATACTTCCCGAACGATAGAATCTTTTTCCTTGTTTTTTTCTTCCCGATATTCAAGCATTTTATCCTCATAAAAAAGCATGCAACCTTCGGGACCATATTGGACATAATCTATTTGATTCGCCCTAGCCATATCAAATAATTCTCGGGGTTTAATGCCCAAAATCTCGGATGCTTCGGCCATGCCGATTTTTCGTCGGGGCATTTCCGGCCCTTTTTTGTTCCCCTGGTTCTTCTTCTGAAAAAGGACATCTCTCTTGATCTCTTGACATATTTTTAAAAATTAACTATTTATATTCCCAATTTCGACCTTTTCCCCAAAACACCTAACCCTCTTTTTCTATTTTTTCTGGTGGTACGTCCCCCGATACGCCCGTCATTTCTTCTATCTCTTTATGGGTCATTTTTTTAAGAAAATTTTCATATCTAGCGTGTACTTCGTTAATTTTTGCTATTTTATCCAATGTATCTTCGTATGTTTTTATTCCCTTCATCTCTCCCAATTCTTCAATAAGCCGATTATACTCATTGTTTAGTTCCTTAAACTCCTTTGCCTCTTCTGGTGTTAGTCCTTTTTCCCCTTTTGATTCTCTTCCTTCTATCCGTTCTGGCGAAAGACCTTTTTCCGGCTTGAACATATTTTTAAAAATTAACTATTTATATTGCCAATTTCGACCTTTGGATGATTTCGGCTTCAACTTCCTGCCTCGGCCGGCCGTATTTTAATCGCGACAATTTTTTAATCGGCTCTACAATGTTTTTGTTGCCTTTTTGAGGCAAAATTGTCTGCATTTTAAAAGCCGGATAGACCTTGTTATTGATCATTAATTTTAAAACAAGGGTGAAATTATCCAAATTTACCAAATCAAATCGGGAAAATTCCGGCTCAAACTGCTTTTCCAAAAATTCGGCGTCGGTCGCCCCGATCCTGTAAGCTCCGATGGTGCCGACGTTGCCTAAAACCGCGTTTCTGATTTCTTCGGTCAATTGGGAAATATATTGATGAGCTAAGGTTAAATTAAGCCGATATTTTCTGGCTTCGGAAAGAATAGTGGCAATGCTGTCAGTGGTAAAATTCTGGAACTCGTCAATATAAAGGTAAAAGTCCCTTCTTTCTTCTTCCGGAATCTTTGTCCGCCTCATTGCCGCCATTTGAATTTTTGAAACAAGAATAAGGCCTAAAAGAGAGCTGTTAACCTCTCCAGTCTGCCCTTTTGAAAGATTAGCCAAAAATATTTTTCCCCCATTTATTATTTCCGTCAAATCAAAACCGGAATGCGACTGGCCGATGATGTTTCTCATCATCTCATTCTCAATAAATCGGCCGACTTTTGAAACCACGTATCCCAGCATGTCCGATTTTGTTGAACCGGTTGTCTGCTTCCACTCTTTCAGCCAAAAACTTCTGACAATGGGATCGGTAACT
>CAYIJU010000038.1:0-6567 GCA_964363855.1 uncultured Candidatus Saccharibacteria bacterium
CTCGGCCTAAAATCAAAATTTCTCTTTACCAAATCGCTCATATCTTTTCCTTTTTCATCAACCACTGAAACCATTAAAGGCTCTGCCTTGCCGATAGCGTATGCTACAGAAACTAAACATTCTCTAGCAAAACCATTTGCCACAATATTTTTTGCGGCAAATCTTGCCATATAAGCCGCCGATCTGTCCACCTTGCTCGGATCTTTACCTGAAAAACAGCCTCCGCCATGAGGAGCCAAACCGCCATAGGTATCAACCATTATCTTCCTGCCCGTTAATCCCGTATCAGCTTCAAAGCCGCCCTGGACAAATCTTCCCGTCGGATTAACTAAAATATTAATTTGAGAAATATCTCCGTTGAAAATAGGCAAAATCAAGCCTTTAATAATTTCTTGCCTGATAAAATCCTGATTTACTTCTTTATCGTGCTGGGTGCTGACTAAAACGGTTTTTATTTTCCCGTTTTCCACTGTTATTTGGGTTTTTCCGTCAGGACGAAGCCAAGAATACTTGTCATCAGTCCTCCTGCGCAATTTTTCCAACCCTTCAGCTAAAAGGTGCGTTTTAACTAGAGCATCAGGCAAGAATTCCTGCGTTTCATTACAGGCATAACCATACATGATTCCCTGGTCTCCCGCTCCTCCGGTATCCACGCCCAAGGCAATGTCCGGCGACTGTTTGTCTATATGGACAATTACCCTTAAATCATTGTTGTAACCAATTTCGCGATAAACATTTCTGGCAATTTCTTCTGCGTCAAAATTAGCCTTTGTCGTAACCTCTCCGCCAATAACTAAAAGCCCGTGGCCGCCGAACGTTTCCACCGCTACGCGGCTTTTGGGATCCTGGCTTAAACATTCATCAAGAATAGCATCGGAAATTTGATCGCAAATTTTATCCGGGTGGCCGGATGTAACGCTTTCTACTGTATATGTTTTATTGTTGATTTGCATAATATTAATATTATGAATAATAAAAAATCTCCGTATTCAGGAGAAAAAATAAGCCGACCTTTTATCTTCCCCTTAGGGGCTGGAATTGGCACTTTACCCTGAGCCCATTAAATGGTTACTCGGGACAAGTTGCCGGCGGGTCGTGGAGCCAGTGCTCTCGCCGCGCTCTTGATAACTGTATTCAATTGTCTATATCTTAAGTATAACTTACCCAAAGACCGTGTCAAATAAATAAGTCCTTGTATTTTAATATAATATCGCTTAATATAATAATATTAATAAAATGAGGAGGTAATGTGCCTAAAGAACTGGAGCGACGATACCGCGTTATTAGTCTTGATGCTAAAATCCGCGATGATGCTGAAAAAGTGGGAATAGTACAAAAATATTTTGAACCCGTTACTCCTGGACACATCCTACGAATTCGCATTGAAACATGTCGGGTGTGGAAAAATACGATACAACGACAGGCTTTTGTTACAGTTAAAAAAGGTACTGGTTTTTCACGGGAAGAAACGCAAAGGAACATTAGATTAAGATTAGCGGAATTACTTATGAGTGCGGCCCCCTACACCCTAGAAAAAACCCGTTACCTGCCAAGACTAAAAAAGCCAGATACCTCTGGCCAAAAATGGATGCTAGATGATTTTAGTTCACCGCTAACGGGCCTGGTCTTCGCCGAAGTGGAAGTCGATTCGCCTGAACGAAAAATTGTCTTTCCTACCTGGCTTTGGGAAGCCGTAGAAGTCACTGACTTTGTTTCCAACTTCGATCTAGCTAAGATCGCAACAAATCTAAAGAAGTCTGGACTCGAACTAGGGAAAGGAGTACTTTATCCAAATGAACTCGTCGACGGAATTAAAGGTGAAGGGCCACCTTTTGTAAACGAATTCGTCAGCAATTTATTACGGAATTAATCCGACCAAAAAAGGGTGCTTCCCGCATGAAGCACCCTAATTTTATTTTATAAAAGCGAGAGTAAAAAAAGAGGGTTTATCATTATTGACAACCCCCTTGCCCGTCGGTCAACCTTATCATTATCAATGCGCTATCTAAGGTTGGCAATTCCCACCTAAATATCACCTTGTCGCCTCGAAAAAGAATATAACAAATCCCTTTGGCCGTATATTTGACTCCATTAGCTTCCCGCATTACCTCAAACTCTAAAGGACCTTCAAGACGACAACCTGCGGGAGTTTGTTTCTTCGCTTCTTCAATTAATGTGATTGCCTCTGAAGTTTCCAAGAAATCCTCCTTTCAAAAGATACTGAATTTATCCTACTATTTTTTTATTTTATATCAAAGATTTTTTGCCTTAAGGAAGAGCCGGCAACGAGAGCAACTTGCGATATTGCAACGTTAAAATAGTTCGCAATTGCTTTGACAATCGCTTTATTCGCCTTGCCCTTTATGGGCGGTTCTTTAACCCAAACGACAAAATTAGTTTCGCTAATTTTTTCTATTTTTTCTTCTCTTGCTTTTGATTTTGCCTTAACAAATATCCGCATGCCTAATTATCTATAATTTTTTGCCGATAAATTCGGCGAACTCGGCTAAACGGCAAGCGTAGGCAAATTCGTTGTCATACCAGGCAACGACTTTAACTAAATTTTCGTTGGCCATTGTTAAAGCAGTATCAATTGTAGCGGAAAAAGAATTACCGATATAGTCGGAAGAAACTAAAGGCGCGTCTTCAACATTTAAAATTCCTTGAAATTCTTTTTGTTGGGAAGCTTTTTTAAACAAATTGTTGATTTCCTCAACTGATGTCTTTTTTTCAACTAAACAAATTAAATCTAAAATTGAAACAACCGGCGTCGGCACTCTTAAAGCAATACCGTTTAATTTTCCCTCCAATTCAGGAATGATTTTGCCGATAGCCGAAGCCGCTCCGGTAGTCGTCGGAATAATATTTAAATCAGCCGCCCGAGCTCTTCTTAAATCTTTATGAGGCAAATCTAAAATTCTCTGGTCATTAGTATAACTATGGCTGGTCGTCATAAATCCATTAACAATTTTCAGATTATCATTTAAAATTTTGACAACAGGAGCTAAACAATTGGTCGTGCAGGAAACCATTGAAACTATATCATTTTTTTTGGGATCGTATCCTTTTTCATTAACTCCTAAAACAAAGGATGGAATTTCTTTTGACCCCGAAGACGCCGAAATAATAACTTTCTTGGCTCCGGCTTCTAAATGCTTTTTAGCTCCTTCAATTTCGGTAAATTCGCCCGAGCATTCTAAAACAATATCAACGCCTAATTTTTTCCAAGGTAAATTTGCCGGATCTTTTTCATTAAAAAATTTAACTTCCGGGCTAATATTTTTTTCATAGATCCCATAAACAGAATCATGCTTCAACAAATGAGCCAGGGTTTTTTGGTCAGTCAAATCATTAATTGCCACTACTTCCAAATCCGGATGATTATCTAAAATCCTCCGGAACGCCGGCCGGCCAATTCTCCCAAACCCGTTAATGGCTATTTTAATTGACATAAGTTTAAAGAAACTCCGTTTCTCACTTAGAAACGGAGTTTCTAAGTTCTAAAAGTTTTTCTATTTTATTTTTATCAAATCCCACCACTATCTCGCCGTCTATTTCTACTACCGGCACGCCCATTTGGCCGGATTTATCCACCATCTCTTTTAATGCAACTTCATCTTGAGAAACATCAATATCTTCAAAAACAATATTCTTTTCTTTAAGAAAAGATTTCAATACCTGGCAATACGAACAAGTTGGCGTAGAAAAAACTCTGATTGACATACTAATTTTTGTTTAATTCTTTTAATAATTTTTCGCAATCTATATTATAAGCCACGCAAACTTCCCCGATCTTTAACATCTTTATTTCAGAAGCCGCGCTCGGACAAGTTAAGCAGGGCAGATTATATTTTGCCAAAATTTCTTCCGCTCCTTTTTGTTTTAAAATCTCCGCCAAAGTTGTTTCTAATGTAACTTCCATAAATTAAACCGCTAACCAGCCGCCATCAACTACGATAGTAGCGCCGGTTATATAAGAACTGTCGTCTGAAGCTAAAAATAATACCGGATTAGCAATTTCTTCAGCTTTACCCATACGTCGCAAAGGAACTCTCATCAACATACTATCAATGGCTTTTTGATCCAGCCCCGCTTCGCCAACCATCGGAGTATCAATCACCCCCGGAGCAATAGCGTTGACTCTGATATTAAATGGAGCTAATTCTACGGCTAAAGCCTCTGTCATCGCCGCAATGCCTCCCTTAGAGGCGCAGTAATGAACAATACCGGGCATACCCACTCCCTGCTGGCCCATAGCAATTGAAGCAATATTAACAATTACGCCTGATTTCTGTTTTGCCATTTCTTTGGCGCAAGCTTGAGCGCACAAAAAATAGCCTTTCAAATTAATATTAATGGTCTTGTCCCATTCTTCCTCGGCCATTTCTAGAAATGATTTAAATTGGCAAATTCCGGCGTTATTCACCAAAATATCAATCCTGCCCCATTTGTCTACCGCCTCTTTGATCATACTTTCCACCTCTTTCTTTTTTGATACATCGCATTGGACGGCGATTGCTTCCCCACCTTCTTTTTTAATTTCTTCAACCACCTTCTCGCAATCATCTTTTGAGATATCCGAAACCACCACCTTAGCTCCGGCTTTAGCCAAAAGCAAAGCATCGGCCTTGCCCATTCCCCTCCTCGCTCCTGTTATAATTGCCACTTTATTTTGTAAGTTTGCCATGTATTTTATTTGGTTTATTATAGTTTAAAATCTTCCAAAATTCAAAAGCCTTTTTAAGCCAAACTAACCGCTCCCTAGGGGTGGTATTTTTAAAAACATAGAGTAAGTGCTCGTCTATATCACTTACCTTGGTCTCGGTCTTTAATTTTTTTAAGGTTTTCAACATCATTTAAATCGCGGAGCCGACCGGATTCCTCTTTCATTTTTATTAAATCATTTACAGAAACAATTGGAATTTTAAATCCGTCAATTTTAGTGTATTTTTTTCTTCCTAAAATTTCCTGATTTTTAGGAAGGTTTACGCCAATATCAATTACTTTAAAATAATCTTTTAGGTTATAAAACGAAACGACTTTCATATTTTTCTCTCCGGCCAGCTTTTCTAATTTTTCTTTTTCTAGATTAACGATCAAATCCAACTCTATAAATCAAGTTTACCACAATAAAAAATCGGCGCAACCCACAGGTCGCGCCAACTATTTTAGTCAATAGCTATGTAAAAACTTGCCAGAATTTCGACGATCGTCGATTTTCTGTCAACACTTTGAGAAAATAAAATGCGCCCAACTAATAATTGCTAGTTGGGCGCCTACGCTACGATAAACCATATTTAAGCTTTATTTTACTATCGTATTCTTCTCCTCTGCCAACGGCCTCCCAAAGAGCTCGGCCACCAATAAGCTCACCATTCTTGAGGAGAGTAAAAGATTTTTCTTGTCCGTTTCGAAGAAGCCATCTCCGCTCTAGACTTAAAACGGATAATCCGATTTTTCCTATGCATTTTTTAACCATCAATTCGGCTTGTTCTAATACTTCCCCCCCAACTCTGCCGAAGAAAATCCCTTTATTTGTCACCACTCGAAAATAGAAAAAATCTTCTCCATTCTTGCGTCTCTGCCACAACCTTTGAGCGGCTTGCCTCATTTTTTCTCTAGTCGCTGAAGAAGGACTATATCCTGGTTTCCGTCCCATTTTAACACCTCCTATGATGTTAGATAAAGTAAAGTTATCCTACTAAATTGATAAAGAACTGTCAAATAAACCTACCCGAACATTAAAAACTTAGAAACGGGGTTTCGAAACCCCGTTTCTAAGTTATGTTAAACATTCAATGCTTAACACCTATCCGAACATCAACAAGCTGGGTTTGAAAATCATTAAAATCCCCAAAATAAGTATCATCAGCCCGGCGATTAGGGTTGACCAGCGATTGTATTTTTCAGAGAAATTAAAACGCTTTAAAGTAAATAGGGCAAAACCAAAAACAATTAAATCGTCCAGCATATAAAAGACATTATAGAAAATGAGGTAAAGATAATATTTCAATGTCTCAACCCCCTGTAAAGACAAAATTTTTGTGTACATTGTCGGAAAGCCGGCTGAGCAAAAAAATTCAATCAAATTTACGCCGAAAGCTAAAACAAATATGCCAAAAATAGTGGCTGGCAGAGCGGCCGGTTTCAAAACATTTTGAATCCTTTCCATCAGCTTGCCTTGCGATTTAGCATCCGTCACTTTGCAAACGCCCGGCCGCCAATTTATAAAATCCCTTATTCTCAAAATTCCGAAAACAATGCCAAAAACGCCTATGCCGATTTTTATCAAAGAAAGATAACCGACGGCCAGGAAAAAATTAAGCCAAGCCGACATAAAAATAAAATACAATAATCCTTCGGCAAAAATAAATATTCCGCCGATTAAAGCGACTTTTTTTCTTGATTTTAAAGGCAGAAGCAAGGAAAGAAAAATCACCAGAATCCACATAGCGCAGGGATTAAAGCCGTCTAAGGTGCCTAGGATAATCGTTAAAATCGGCAGAGATAGCTTGGCTAAATTGACTTCTCCGAAAAACGGCACTTTAACAATATCTTTTTTTGTAT
>CAYIJU010000039.1:0-2698 GCA_964363855.1 uncultured Candidatus Saccharibacteria bacterium
TCGGGAATTTTCAAAAACGACATCATTGATTTTATTTTTTCTCCGCCAAAAATCCGCATCAAATCATCTTCCAGAGAAGTAAAAAATTGAGAAGAGCCCGGATCTCCCTGCCTGCCTGCCCGGCCTCGAAGCTGATTATCTATTCTTCTTGCTTCATGCCTTTCAGTGCCGATAATATGGAGACCACCGAGATCAACGACCCTTCGCGCTTGCTCAGGATCATTTTGGGGATTGCCTCCCAAAATGATATCCACTCCCCTGCCGGCCATATTTGTGGCGATAGTCACTGCTCCAAATTTTCCGGCTTGAGCAATAATTTCTCCTTCTTTCTCGTGCTGTTTGGCGTTTAAAATTTGGTGATCAATGCCTTCCCTTTCCAATAATTTTCCCAAGTATTCATTTCTCTCAATTGAAGTCGTGCCCACTAACACGGGCTGGCCCGACTGGTGCCTTTCTTTTATTTCTTTAGCCAACGCCTTAAATTTTCCTTCCCAAGTTTTAAAAACCTTATCAGGCAGTTCTTTCCTAATCATCGGCTTATTAGTTGGTATGCTCACCACTTCCAACTTGTAAACCTTATCAAATTCCTCAGCCGAGGTTATGGCTGTTCCCGTCATTCCCGCTAATTTTTTATACATCCTAAAATAATTTTGGAAAGTGATGGAACCCAATGTCAAAGATTCCGGCTGGACTGATACTCTCTCTTTTGCCTCAATAGCCTGATGAAGCCCGCCTGACCATCTTCTGCCGGGCATAAGCCGGCCGGTAAATTCATCAACAATAAGAACCTCGCCATTTTTTACCACGTAATCCTTGTCTATTTTAAACAAAACCTCGGCCCTTAACGATTGTTCCAAATGGTGCAAATATTTTATTCCCTTTTCTTCGTAGATATTGCCCATACCCAGAATTTTTTCAATTTTATTTATGCCGGATTCAGTCAAAGTCGCTGTTCTTAATTTTTCATCAATTTCATAATCGGTCTTTGAATCCAGTTTGGGAATAATTCTGGCAAAATCCTGATACCATTTAGAGCTTTCCGTATCAGGAGCGGAAATAATCAACGGAGTTCTGGCCTCGTCAATTAGAATAGAATCCACCTCATCAACAATGGCAAAATTAAAACCTCGCTGATTTTGTTCTCCCAAATCATAAACCATATTATCTTTTAAATAATCAAAGCCGTATTCATTATTGGTGCCATAAGTAATATCTGCCCCGTAAGCCTCTTTTCTTGAGCAAGGCCTTAAATAGCCCTCTATTACTTTAAAACCGCCCTTAATATCGCGCTCTTCGTCCTGTTGAAAAGCAGGATCATATATGTAAGCCGCTTCATGGACGATGCATCCGATTGAAAGTCCAAGCGCGTTGTAAATTTGCCCCATCCAGACCATATCTCTTTTTGCCAAATAATCGTTAACCGTTACCAAGTGAGCTCCCTTCCCTTCCAAAGCGTTTAAATAAAGGGGCAGGGTGGAAGTTAATGTTTTTCCTTCTCCAGTTTTCATTTCAGCGATTTTCCCTTCGTGTAAAACAATTCCGCCGATTAACTGAACGTCAAAATGCCGCTGGCTTAAAGTTCTTCGGCTGGCTTCTCTGACCAAAGCAAAAGCTTCGGGCAGAATATCGTCTAAAGTTTTGCCGCTTTTTAATTGTTTTTTTAATTCTTGGGTTTTTTCTTTTAATTGCGCGTCGGAAAGCGCCTCCAGATTTTTTTCTTGAGAATTTATTCTTTCAACAACCGGCTGGAGTTTTTTTATATATTGCTCGTTGGCGTCGCCAAAAATCTTAGAAAGTATTGACATGACTTATTTATTATAGCTATTTTTACCCAATAATCAAATACGAAGTTGATTATTTTATTTTTGATTTGGATATGTAATAAAAATGCCATGGCATAATTATTACATATGTATAATATGCTAACATTTAATAATTAAACTAAAATAAAAGTGGCGGAGATTGCGATCTAGGCCACTTCGAGTGTCTACAGCGTGAAATCATCATTATAAGTTTCGTAGTCAATTGTGAGTTCTTCGCCAGCTTTAATTGGGCGAATCGTCGTAAAAATAAATGATTCTTCCGCTCCAGTTGTTTTCAAATTCGGCTCTTTTGAATGATTAACGTAAAAGCTTGGCGGTATATTATTCAAACCACAATCTGGCAGATAGTAATAGCCTCCTAAACAAACAGAAATAGCATGGACATACTCTTTTACCGATAGAGGTATATTGGGGTTAAGTTTAATTTCATTAACCGGGATTTTCACGAATTTAATATTATCTTCGCCGAATGGATTTATATTGGCAGGAATATCTCGTATAGCGAAGACGCCCATGCCTTTGCCGGGTGAAGGTTGCAGCCGTACAAAAACTTCATCCTTAAGTTCTTTTAAAAGATCTAATTTATTCATAGTTTTCTCCTTATCAACATATTAATATATTGAATTTATTTTTTGAAGATTAAAATGTCACCGCCGTTACTGCCGTGAAATTTTTTAACGAATTTAGCGCCGTTCCGGGAGAATAAATCAATATACTCTTTTAAAGACATTGTTGTTTTTCTAAAAGAATCCGGATTGTACTTTTGAGAAGCATGGATTGAATGGCGATAAATAGAACTGAAAAAAATGTAGCCCCGGGAAACATTTATCAAATTTTTAACAGCCTTAGTCATATCTTCTGAAGAAAGATAACAG
>CAYIJU010000039.1:2798-6559 GCA_964363855.1 uncultured Candidatus Saccharibacteria bacterium
AAACTATAAATTTTTCTTGCTGTCGGCTTTACCACCCATTCTTTCAAATCTTTTTTATAATCATCGTACGAGTCAGAAGTAAAATATTTTTTATCAAATTTTTTGCCGGCAATCATTTTAATATAAGAATCCCCAAGTGTAGAGTTTATCACCGTCTTCAGACCATTTCAAGCCGATATCCGTTCGGTAAAACATATTTTGCAGCAATATGCCTTCAACTCTGGAATAAGCCTGTTTTCTGGCGTCTTCAACCGTTGTCCCTGAGCCCGTAATCACCAAAGCATAACTGCTGTTGCCGGCTATTCTCCACTCGCCGTCAATTAATTTTACATCACCCAAATGGACCCCTTCAAGGCTGGACTTGGTAAAAATAATTGATAAGTCGCGGTAAATTTCTATTTCCACTTTATCGTTAAAGGGAAATGGCGGGACAACGCAAACAACGCCTATTTGAAAACCTTTTTTTGTTTTTAAATCATACGGCAAACCGGAAGCTATTTTGTATAAAAAATCTCCCCATTCGCTTAACACTCCTTCCATTTGAACGGAAATAGTCGGGTAACCGAATCTTGTGGTAAATTCCAAAGGATAAATACCCCGGGCGTTGGCAATACAATTGATATCAATATAGCCGACATAGCCTGAATTTTTAAGAGCCGGCTTGAATTTTTCAAGTGTTGTTTTAAATATGGTATTAGGTTGGGACCAGTACATTAAAGTATTGCCGCACCAATATGGTTTGCCGTTTCTTCTAACATACATTATATGAAACGGCACGGTCGCGCAATAAACTTTCCCCTGATAGTTAATAATCTTCGTATCCCTTTTATCTAAATAAGAATATATTTTTTTAATCCTCTCAATAACCTCAAAGGCATCGTGCTTCTGTTCTGTCCAATGGTCCTTTATCCAGATTTTTCTGCCAAAACGATTTCTTTTTTTAATAATTCCGACCTTGCCTGCTTTCAGTAATAATTCCTGAATGTCATCGGCCATTTTTATGGAACTTGTGTAAAATATTCTCCACCCGCCCCTCATTATAGTTGCGTCGCCTAACGCATAAGCATCTAAAAATGCTTTGATAGCCTCTTTATCCGCATTTTTTATTTCCGAAGGAATATATTTTTCGTAAGACTTCCCGTATTTCACGAGTTCGTCATATAGTTCTTTATTATAAACATACCAACCGTCTCTGCCTCTTTTCCAATCTAAACCAGTTTTGTTCAGTATCCGCTGAATGCTTTTTATTTTTTTAGAATTGACACCAGCAATAACCATTTGATAACCGCCGTGGGGGTTTTTGGACGCCGATCCTTCGGCTAAGTAAATTCCTAAAAATTCAGCCTTATTTATGCCATATTTTTTCCCTTTCCATTCAGCGGTTCTGGCAATTTTGGGCGGATTTGAAAGAATCGAATCAGCTCTTATAAATTCCCACTTATTTTGATATCTTTTCTCAACCCACATATTATGTTCGGGAGTAACTAAAATATCTACGCTTCTGTTTTTGATTTGAACCATTTTCTTATGATGGGAATACGCGACAATATTTGACGGCTTATGATATTCTAATTGGTTAGTTTTTGGATTTAAACTAGCAATTTTGTCCTTATAACCTAAGTCTCTAAAATATTTCCAACCGCCTTCGGTTAAAACCTCTGTTTTTTCATCGTAACAACCCATCTCGCCCGTAAACGGTCCGATGTCTCCGGGAAATAATTTTTTATGTTCAAAATTGATATTGATCGGATAAATAAAATCATTGCCGTTAAAAAACGCTCCCACGGCGATTTCAACTCCCGAAGCGAATTTCTGAAGCTGGAATTGTTTTGCTTTTTTAGCCAAAACTTTTTTATTGGAACGGATTATTTCGTAAAGATCTCTGCCGTCTTCCTCTCTGCCTAAAAATAAAATTCCCTTGGTGTTAGACGACAAAGAACCGGAGGGTTTATAAACATACCTGCCCGGATTTTGTTCAATAAAAGTTAAAGCGGCATCATAGTCGTCAAAATCCCAGTGAGGAAGAATCAAAAGGCCGTTTTTTTTCATTTCATACTGGCCGAACTCCCGATCCTCTTCCAGCTTATCGGTATAAACGCTCCCTCCGACCACCAGCTTGCCTTTTTTTCTGAGATCATCGGCCACAGAACCAAAACCGACATCATCAAAAACAATGACGTCGGCCCAATCAATATGCAATTTCCAATCTGAAACTTTTTCTAAAAATCCGTCGTAGACATCCTGATCCTCTTCGCTCTTAACATAAACCTTGACCTCGTGCCCTTCATTTTTTATTTGCCAAGCCAGATCGCCGCTTAGGCTTTCCCAGCTGACGAATAAAAATTTTAACGCCGGTTTCTCAGATTGTATCTCCATTTTTAATGGGCGATCAGTTTGCTTTTAATTTTTCTCGCCCGAAAAAATTTTTTAGTGAACACAACCGCTGCCTTAGATTTAAAAATACTGCAGGAAAAAATATTGATAAAAGCGACTTTTTCTTTTTCCAAAAAATGTCCGGCAATAGAGCTTGTTGTTAAGAATTGTAAAAAAGAATAACCCTTCCCCCAAAGGCCTCCTCCCATAAATCTCTCGATTTTAGCCGAACCGTATAATTCCAAATTTACTATTTTACTGACCCTTTTAAGGTATTCTCTGATTTTTTGCCGGGAGGTTAAAACTTTTATATCGCAATCAAAAACTTCCAGAATTAATTCCAGACCGTAAATTTTCTTTTTGTTTTTAGAACTCGTACTCATCAATTGTTTTATTTTCGCACTCTAAGCAACAATGTCAAGCGTTGATAACTATAAAAATTGAATTTCTTCTTCTAATTTAATCCCAAATTTATTTTTTACTTTATCTTTTATCAATTTTATTAATTTTAACACATCTTTTGCCCGGCCGCCACCTAAATTAACAATAAAATTAGGATGCTCTTTGGAAATTTTTGCGCCGCCGATTATCCTGCCGCCTAAACCACATTCTAAAATTAAATTTCTAGCAAAAAATCCTTCAGGATTTTTAAAAATTGAACCGGCTGAAGGCCCTTTAGGATGGCGCTGATTGCGATAATCTAAATGTTCTTTAATTTTCTCTTTTATTTTTTCCCGAACGCCTTTTAGAAATTCAAATTCAGCTGAAATAATAACCAAATTTTTATTTTTTTTAAAAATACTATCTCGATATGAAAATCGGCAATCTTTATTTTTTAAAAATCTAGTTTCGGCTGTTTTAATATCCAAAGCTTCTACTAGTTTGACCGCGTCAGCTATCGAACCCTCAAATGCTCCAGCATTTCCCCTAATCGCCCCACCAACTGTTCCCGGGATACCAACTGCCCACTCTATTCCTGTTAAATTATTCTTGGCAGCTTCTTCAACTAATGAAGACAATGGCCTGCCTGCCTCGCAAATAATTTTGGACTTTGAATTGTAATTTTGAATTTTGAGATTTGAATTTTGAATTTTTATAACTAAGCCGTTATATCCCTTATCTGAAACCAACAGATTACTCCCTCCGCCTAAAATAAAAAACGGCAAATTTTTATTTTTCGCCCATTCAATTGCTTTGATAACTTCATTTTTATTTTTGACGGCAAAAAAATATTTGGCCGGACCTCCAATTTTAAAAGTTGTGTATTCCGCTAAAGCAACATTTTTTTTAATCTCCATGTTTGTATATTGTAGCAGATTTTTGATATACTTAAATTGCCGGGCGCACCCACTAAAGACTTTACTTGGGGTTTAGCTCCCGGCATTTTG
>CAYIJU010000040.1:0-6493 GCA_964363855.1 uncultured Candidatus Saccharibacteria bacterium
ACGGCTTTTCCTTTGCGCGATTTGGCGCCGGAAGGAAAAGTTATTCAGGCCAATGATTATGAGGGCATTCCTGTTTCCGACAAGAGAATCTGGGAGGGGAGCAGGAAGTTTTACGAATTTATTTCTAATTTTTATCGGGTTCCTTTAATTGGCAGCCGGATTTTTTCAATTTACGATCATTTCCAGGAGATTTTCAGTTTTTATCCCAAAAAAGATTTATCCCGGCCTAATTTTGGGTTAAAACAAATGTATTCTTTATTCAAAAAAGGCTGGGGAAAAGATTTAATTGAAACCCTTCGACTTCGCTCAGGGCAAGTTCCCTTGCCTATTATTTCTACTTTTTTTATCCCGGCATTTATGGCCGAGTTTTTCAATTATCCGGGCGAAATTTTCTGTGTTATCTGCGATGCTGATATTTCCCGCGCTTGGGCGCCCTTAAACCCGAAACAAAGCAGAATTAAGTATTTTGCTTCCAGCAGCAGAGTATCCGAAAGATTAAAGATTTACGGGGTAAGAGCGGAGAATATTTTTTTGACCGGTTTTCCCTTGCCTGCCTACCGGTCAGGCAGGCCTGCCTCGCCGGCAGGCGGGCCGGAAGGTTCTATCGAAGATGATTTGAAAACCCGGTTGGTAATTTTGGACCCGGAAAAAAAATATTTTGGGAAATACGAAGTGTTAATTAAAGAAAAACTTGGCGAGCTGCCTAAAGCCGCTAATCGTCCTTTGACTATAATGTTTTCCGTCGGCGGAGCCGGCGCTCAAAAAGAAATCGGAGTTAAAATTGTTAAAAGTTTAAAAAATAAAATTAAATCTGGCGAAATAAAAATAATTTTAGCCGCCGGCATCAAAGAAAAAGTTAAGGATTATTTTGAAAAGAAAACCGAGGGGAATGCCGAAATTTTATATCAAGAGAAGATAGAAGATTATTTCAGAGAATTTAACCGGAAATTAAGAGAAACCGATATTTTATGGACAAAACCGTCGGAACTTTCTTTTTACACAGCCCTTGGGATACCAATGATCATCAGCCCGCCGGTCGGTTCCCAAGAGAAATTTAATATGAGGTATCTTCTCAAATCCGGTTTTGCCATAGCCCAGGAAAATCCGAATTATACTGATCAGTGGCTTTTTGATTGGTTAAAACAGGGGTATTTGGCTGAAGCTGCCATGCAAGGCTTTGTTGAAGGAGAAAAAATGGGAGTATCTAATATTAAAATAGTATGTGGATTTTAGTTGCCATTTCATCTTATTTCCTTCTTTCGGTCACAGCGATCACCGATAAATTTTTGCTGAAAGGGTCAATGCCGTCGCCGAAAATCTATGCTTTTTATTCCGGATTCTCCGGCATTTT
Source organism: uncultured Candidatus Saccharibacteria bacterium (assembly GCA_964363855.1). Taxonomy (GTDB): domain Bacteria; phylum Patescibacteriota; class Minisyncoccia; order Minisyncoccales; family CAZWNE01; genus JBBTTI01. Next base: position 1,352 of record CAYIJU010000040.1, read on the forward strand.
AATTTTATTTTTAATACCATTCGGTTTTTATATACCAAATTTTTTCGGAATAATTCTGGCTGTTTTAGCCGGTTTATCCCAGGTCCTTGGTATCGTCGTTTTATACGTCGGTTTAAAAAAGTTTGAGGCGTCGAGAATCGTTTCTTCTATCGGAGGATTATCTCCGATCTTCACTTTCTTATTAACTTATATTTTTTCAGGATTTCGAGTTATTTTGCCCTTTTCGGTCTATCTCGCCCTTTCCTTATTGGTTGTCGGCAGTTTTTTGATATCTTGGACAAAAAACCAGCGAATAACTTGGCAAAGCTTGAAAATATCCGCTATTGCCGCTTTTTTATTTTCTCTTTATCTTACCTTGAGCAAATTAGTTTTTTTGGAACAAACGTTTCTGAACGGTTTGATTTGGATGCGCATCGGCGCCTTTTTATCAGTTTTGTTTTTTCTTTTTTCAAAAGACGTCCGCCAGGAAATTTTTCATAAAAGAGAGGCCTTTCGCTTAAAAACTTTAAGTATTTTTGGTCTGAACAGCTTAGCCGGCGCCGGCGCCGGCATTATACAGAGCCTGGCAATCACCATGGCCAATATAGCGTATATTCCGATTATCGCCGCTCTTAGCGGCACACAATATGTCTTTTTGCTTTTTTTGTCGTTGGTATTGTCTTTAAAATTCCCTAAAATTCTAAAAGAAGAAATTTCCCGAGATACGATAATCAAAAAAATTATTGCAATTTTATTTATTGGCGGAGGATTGGCCTTGCTAACTTTTTAAAAAATGTTGAAGAGAATTTTATTCATATTTATTATCTTATTTGCCGGTGTTTTTATTTTCTTTTTTATCGGCCAACCGCCTGAAGCTAAAGAAATCCAGTGGGGGGTAAATTTTTCTCAAAAACAGGCGGTAAATTTAAAATTAAATTGGCAGGAAGCTTATTTGGCTATTTTAAATGATTTAGGAGTAAAAAACATCAGACTGGCCGCTTATTGGGATTTGATTGAGCCGGCAGAAAATAAATATAATTTTAACGATTTAGATTGGCAGATAAAAACCGCCGAAGAAAAAGGAGCGAAACTTCTTTTAGTTGTCGGTATGAAAACTCCGCGCTGGCCGGAATGCCACGAACCTGACTGGGTTCGAATTCAAAATTCAAAATTCAAAAATCAAAATTCCTTATTAGAATATGTTGCAAAAATAGTGAATAGATATGAGAATTCAGAGGCAATTTGGGCTTGGCAGGTGGAAAATGAGCCCTTTTTCCCTTTTGGCGAATGCCCTTGGCAAGATGAGGAGTTTTTGAAAAAAGAGGTAGTTTTAGTTAAGTCGCTTGATAATTTAGCCAGACCGGTGGTAATATCTGATAGCGGAGAGGGATCTTTTTGGATTAAAACGGCCAGGCTGGGAGATGTGGTTGGCATAACCATGTATAGAAAAGTTTGGTTCAAGGAATTTAAAACTTATATAAGATATCGTTTACCGGCTATTTTCTATTGGCGTAAAGCCCAAATCATCAAAAAGTTATTTGATAAAGACGTAATCGTGACCGAATTTCAGGCCGAGCCGTGGTGCCAGAATCTTCTTTTTGACTGCCAGCTTGCCGAGCAGAAAAAAACAATGGATTTAGGGCAGTTAAGAAATAATATTAAATTTGCTGAAACTGTCGGATTGAAAGGGTTTTATTTTTGGGGCGCTGAATGGTGGTATTGGCTGAAAGAAAAACAAAATAATCCGGAAATTTGGTTAGAAGTTAAAAAATTATTTTAAGAATATGTTATCAATTATCATCCCAACTTTAAACGAAGAAGAGGCCATAGCCAAAGTTCTTAATTCTATTCCGGAAAAAATTAAGGAGCAATCAGAAATTATCGTGGTTGACGTCTCAACCGATCGCACTCCGATTATTGCTGAAAAATTAGGGGCGAAAGTTATAAAATTAAAAGAAAAAGGCAAGGGCAGGCAAATGAGAGAGGCGGTTAAAAATAGCCGAGGAGAAATATTGATTTTTTTAGACGGCGATGGCACCGATCCTCCTGAATATATCCCGAAATTACTTGAAGAATTAAAAGAAGCCGATCTTGTTTTGGGTTGCCGGAATTTAAAAAAATTTAAAGAAGACGATATAATGACGAGAGAAATTCTCGGTTTAAACCGTTTTTCTCTCAAGCCATTATTTCGTTTAATGGGTCTTAAGGTAAAAGGCGATCCTTTGGCCGGTTTCCGGGCGATAAGAAGAAAAGACTGGGATAAATTGAATTTGAAAAGCAATGGGTTTGAGATCGAAACCGAGATGAATATCAGAGCGATGGAAGAAGGTTTTGTAATAAAAGAGGTAGCCATCCCTCATTTGAAAAGAGGAGGCGGTCTCAAGAGCAGCAAATTGATGACCGACTGGCGAATGTGGATTAAAATTTTAAAAATGGCTTTGGGGTATTTGTTGCGCAGATAAATGAGCATCAATAATGATAAATATTATCTTAATATTGGTCGGGCAACGGATTTAAAAGGAAAGGGAGGCAATGATTATTTTATTTATCGGGCTTTGGAGATTTTGCCCGGAGCTTTGATTTGGCTGACGCTGATCTCAATGGTTGTTTTGTCTTGGCTGAAACCAACCATCATTGCTTTTTTTATTATCGGATTTTGTATCTATTGGTTTTTAAGGATTGCTTATTTTTCTTTGTATTTTTTGGCTTCTTATAAAAAATTAAAAGAAAATTTAAAGATAAATTGGTTGGAAAAAACAAGCAAGCTTCCTGGTTGGGAAAACATCTGCCACTTGGTTATTTTGCCGACTTATAAAGAGGAATTAAGCCTGGTCCGAGAAACTTTTGAAAGTTTGATAAACTGCGATTATCCAAAAGATAAGATGATCGTTGTTTTGGCGATTGAAGAAAGAGCCGGCGAAAAATCTAGGGAAATAGCCGGAATTATAGCTCAAGAATTCGGCAACAAATTCTTTAAGTTTTTAGTGACAATTCACCCTCAAAACATTGAGGGCGAGATTGCCGGCAAGGGTTCAAATATAAGTTGGGCCGGGAGAGAGGTCAAAGAAAAAATTATTGATCAGGAGAAGATTCCTTACGAAAATATTATCGTTTCAATGTTTGATGTTGATACCCAAGTTTTCCCTCAATATTTTAGCCGATTATCATACTCTTATTTGACCGTTAAAGATCCGACAAGATGCAGTTTCCAGCCAATTCCTTTGTACTTAAATAATATTTATGATGCTCCGTTTTTTTCCCGCATAGTAGCCTTTACTAATGTTTGCTGGGAGGCATTGCAACAGCAGCGTCCGGAAAAAATAGTAACTTATTCCTCCCATTCAATGAGTTTTAAGGCTGTGGTTGAAATGGACTTTTGGCAAACCAATGTTGTTTGCGAAGATGCGGGAATCTTTTGGAAATCGTTTCTTTTTTACGACGGAAATTATAAAGTTATTCCCTTGCATTATCCTATTTCTATGGATTGCGTTTTGGGGAAAAATCTGAAAGAAACCATCATTAATCAGTATAAACAGCAAAGACGCTGGGCATACGGCGCAGAATGCATTCCTTATTTGCTTTTTGGGTTTTTAAAAAACAGAAAAATAAAACCATCTCTTATGTTTCGTTATTCTTTTCTGGTCATAGAGGGTTTTTGGGCCTGGGCTACCAACCCTTTGATAATTTTGACTTTAGGCTGGCTGCCTATAATTTGGGGAGGTAAGGAGTTCCAAGCAAGCCTTTTAGGGTACAATCTTTCCCAGATCACCGGAGGCCTTATGGCTTTAGCTAATTTCGGCTTGGTTATTTGCATAATTATTACCTTTCGTTTGCTTTTCCTGCGGCCGAGCAACTTCAGTTTTTTTAAAAAATTGCGCGTGTCTTCGGAATTAATTTTTTTTCCTTTAACCTTTATTACCTTCGGTTCTTTCCCGGCTATTGATGCTCAGACAAGATTAATGCTGGGCAAGTATCTCGGTTTCTGGGTCACCGCAAAAGCCAGAAAAAATGTGTTATAATTTAATATATGTCAATTTACGAATTGCCTGCCTACCGGTCAGGCAGGCCTGCCTACCGGTCAGGCAGGCCTGAAATAAAAATTAATAATAAAATTTTTCTGTTAGTTGTTTTAGCTATTGCGGTTTCAGCTATTTTTCAATTGAGAGATTATTTTTTAACGGAGCCTAATATAATAATAGAAAAGCAGCCGGTTTATTTCCCCCAAACCTCCCAGGAAGAAGCGATAATCGGGGCAGTTAAGACTTATTCTCCGGCAGTTGTCAGTATTGTCATCTCCAAAGATGTGCCAATCTTGGAGCAATATTATAACGATTTTTTTGGTATTCAGATTCCTCGGGTGCGGCAGAAAGGCGTTCAAAAGCAGCAGATTGGCGGCGGATCGGGCTTTATTGTTTCTTCCGATGGAATGATTTTAACTAATAAGCATGTGGTTTCAGATAAAACAGCTGATTACACTATTTTGACCAATGACGGCAAAAAATTTCCGGCCAAGGTTATGGCTTTAGACGAGACTCAAGATTTAGCTATTTTAAAAATTGATCAGGAAAAAATCGTTAATAAAGACGGCAGTCTGACTGTCCAATTATTTCCTACGGTAAAATTAGGCGATTCTGAAAGTTTGCAAATCGGCCAGACAGTCATTGCTATCGGCAATGCTTTAGGTGAGTTTCAAAATACTGTTTCTGTCGGCGTGATTTCGGGATTAGGCAGAACCATCACCGCTTCAGGCGGTGGGATAGTGGAAACGCTGGAAGGCGTTATTCAAACCGATGCGGCTATTAACAAAGGAAATTCCGGCGGGCCGCTTTTAAATTTGAAAGGCGAGGTTATCGGCATCAATGCGGCAATGTCAGTTGAAGGAGAAAATATCGGTTTTGCTATCCTGATTAACAAAGCCAAAAAAGATATTAATAGCGTTAAGGCGGTCGGTAAAATTGTTTATCCTTTTTTGGGGGTTAGTTATGCTTTGAGCGACAAGGGCGCTTCAGTTTCGTCTATCTTTTCAGGTTCTAGCGCCGAGAAAGCGGGAATAAAAGAAGGCGATATTGTTTTAGAGATTGCCGGAAAAAAAATTACCAAGGATAATACTCTATCCAAAATTTTAATGGAATATAACCCGGGCGATAAAGTAATTTTAAAAAT
>CAYIJU010000041.1:0-6461 GCA_964363855.1 uncultured Candidatus Saccharibacteria bacterium
TTTTCCGGATACGCCAAAATCCCGGCTTTTTCAATAGCCTTTAATTTTTCTAATCTGATTTTTCTTAACTCATCGCCTGTTGCCATGCTTTAATTTTACCTTGCTTTTATTCTCTTGACAAGATTTTTCTTTGCTTTAGCAATGGGATTTAAAATTGCGCTCATTAATTCGGGAACATATTTGAAACTAAAAAATCTGTCAGCTAAAAATATAAAAACTTGATGAAATGGCAATTGAAATAATAATCCATAAATCTTTTTAAGAAAATGAAAATAATGGAAGAAAAAACTAATCTGCTCTTTCTTAATGGTTGGCAGAGATAAAACCGAGTAAGAATAATAATTCTTAGGAGGAATTTTGCTTTCTTCTTTAAAATATCCCTTCTCTATGCAAACATCGTAAAGACGCGTGCCCTTATAAGGATAAAAAATAGAAACTACCGACAAATCAGCCTTAATTTCAGCGTTTAATTTAATAGTTTCTAAAATTTCTTTCGGCCCTTCGCCGGGCAGGCCGATCATATTATAAGCCTGGATTTTAATATTTTTTTCTTTAGCAGTTTTAAAAGCTTTTTTAACTTGTTCAACTGTAATCCCCTTGCCCAAAACTTCTTTCAAAATCCGATCATTCCCGGATTCAACTCCGGCTCTTAAAAGATGGGCTCCGGCCTTTTTAAGCAGAGACAAAGCTTCTTCGGTCATCAAATTAACTCTCATATCGCTTGAAAAAGGCAGTCCGACTTCTTTTTTGTAAAGAGGAACAAATTCTTTCAGCCAATCCAACCTGGCAAAAAGCAAGTCATCGGAAAAATGAATAAACTTAATAAGGGGATACTTTTTAGTCACTTCTTTAATCTCGGCCACAACTAATTGAGGAGAACGAGTCCGATGATAATTTTGAGAGGTCGGATATAATTTTCTTAAATTAGATTCGCAACAAAAAGCGCACTGATAAGGGCAGCCTCGGGAAAACATAAAAGTGCCTATTCCCATCTTCTCCAAATTCAGGCCGGCATAATTAAAAATATCTCTGTCAGGGAAGGGCAGTTCGTCAATATCAGCAATAAGCGGCCTTAATTCATTTTTAAAAATATTACCTTCTTTTTTAACCCAAAGATTTTTAATATTTTCAATCGGCTGGCCATTTTCCATTCTTAAACAAAGCTCAACCATAGCCAAATCCCCTTCTCCTCGGCAGATAATATCAATATTTTCGTCGGCAATAACCTCTTCCGGACAAATGGTCGGATGAACTCCGCCGCAAACTATCGGAATATTTTTTATTTTCTTTACTGCCTCGGCATATTTTCTGACAAAAGGAAAAACGTGAGCCGTAGAAGAAAAACCAATTAAATCGGGGTTTAAAGCTTTAATTTTTTCCTGAAACTCCCCTTCTGTAATTTCTTTGGTAAATTGAATAAGGCTGGTTTGCTGACCGGCCCTTTTTAAAATAGCTGACAAGGAAGCGATTCCCTGGTGAAAATAACCGGTATAAGTAGGCTCATCAGTGGCTAAGTCAGGATAAACAAAAGTAATGCGCATAAAGTTATTTACTAAAATACCATTTTAAAACTTCTTCAGCAACTGGCAGAACAGCGGTTTGGAAACCAGGAACATCTTTTATCATTATAGTTAAAACTATCCGGGGATCGTCATAAGGGGCAAAAACCGTTACCCATTTATCATAAATATTTTCTTTACCGGTTTCAGCAGTTCCTGTTTTTGCCGCCGCTTTTACCGGCAAATCACTTAGAATAACCGCCGACCCGGCAGTTACCGCCTGTCTCATGCCTTCTTTGACAACTTGCAGGTTTTCCGGATCAATAAAATTTTCTCTGATTATTTTCGGTTGGGTTTCTTCTCCTCCAATAATTTTTTGGACAACCACCGGCTGAAAAATCTTGCCGCCATTAGCTATGGCAACAAAAGCCGAAGCCACTTGCAGAGGAGTGGTTAAAACATTACCTTGGCCGATGGACATATTATAAGTATCCCCATCCCACCAACCTTCTTTTTTCACTGTTTTTTTCCATTCCGGCGAAGGTACTAATCCCTTAACTTCGCCGAGAAGATCAATGCCGGTTTCTTTTCCCCAGCCGAAAAACTCTAAATATTTTTTAATTTTTGTCGGACCCAACCCGTCCTGTTTTCCAAATCCTCCGCCAATAGTGTAAAAATAAACGTTGGAAGAGACAGCGATCGCTCCCCTCATATCATACCAATCCGGAGGAGCTTGGTCTAAAAATTTATAAGTTATTTCCGGATTATACTTATTGGGAAATTCAATATAGCCCGGACTGTAAATTTTCTTTAATGGAGAAATTATTTTTTCCTCCAAGGCAGCCGAGGCTATCAAGGGTTTGATTGTAGAACCGGTCGGGAAAAGTCCCGATATCGCTAAGTTGAAAAGAGGTTCTTTTTTGTCTTTTAGAATATTTTCTATCCCCTTCTGATCGCCCTGGGAAAAAATATTATTATCAAAAGACGGCAAGGAAACCAGGGCCAAAATGCCGCCGGTTTTAGGATCTAGGGCAACCGCCGCTCCGTGAACGCTGTTAATATCTTTAAGTTTTTTTTCCAATTCTTCTTTAATTTTACTTTGTAAGCCCGAATCCAAATATAAAACCAAGCTCTTGCCGGGCTCGGGCAAACTTGAAATTTCTTTTGAAATAATATTGCCCCGGACGTCCTTTTCAACTTGGACTTTTCCCGAATTCTTTTTTAAAATGTCCTCATAATAACTTTCCAAACCGGAACGGCCGACATAATCGTTTGTCTTTATTTTCCCAAGATAGCCTAAAACATGAGCTAAATCCTCGCCGTTTAAATACTCCCGCTTGCTGTTATTTTCAATTGAAAAACCGGGAAATTCTTTAATTTTTGTTTCCAGAATAATCAAAGTTTCATGGTTAAGATCTTGAAAAACAACTCCTTCTTTCAAATCTTCTGGGTCTTTTTTTATAATTCCAGCAACTTCATTTATAACGTCAGGACTAGCTTTGCCGTTATAAATTAAATCAAAACTTGGCTGGTTAGAAACCAGCTGTTTTAAATTTTTATCATAGATAACTCCCCTCTCCGCCTTTATCTGATAAAAAATATATTTATTTTCCTCGGCTTGGGCCAAAAAATCTTTATTTTTAAAAACTTGCAGCTGGAAAGTCCTGGCAAAAAGCAAAGACAGTAAAACGATAATGCCGATAAAAAATCCGTACAAAATTATCCTCATTAACGGTGTTTCAAATTTTTTTGCCGACATTCCGAATTCTCTTTCTTTTTTTTGCGCCAATTTATCCAAAAAGACCTCTTGAGGCTCAATATCTTGATATCTATTTACAAAAAAATGGGATTTGGACATGTTTTTTAAATACATATTTTATAAAAAGAGAGATTGCTATAAACAATAAAAGCCAATCAATGCCGAATAAATTTCCTGAAGAAAAAATATCTAAAAAAAATCCTCCGAAGACAGCTAAAACCAGTCCCCTATCCGATCTTTGATTTTCCAAAAAATTAAAAACTAAAACTGCGGCTAAGACTAAGTTTAAAATATATCCGTTGATATTAAAAAAAACCATGAAACTGGTTTGGAACAAAGTTAAAAAATAAATAAGGGGTATTAAAAAAAGAAGTTTCATTAATTTTTAATAACGAAAACCGTTTTAAGCTCTTTTATGTCTGCTCCAATATTTATTTTAGCTTTTTGATAAAGATCAACATCTGATTTTTGGACTTCGCTAATTTCTCCGACTAAAAGATTCTTCGGGAAAATACCCCCTAAGGCGCTCGTAAGCACGGCATCCCCTATTTTAACTTCCTTTTCTTTAAGAATAAGCTCTATCCAGGCCTCGGAGTGGCCCTTACCTTTGACTATTCCGTAAACATCATTGCCCCCGATTTTGGCGTCAAAAGAACTGTTTTCGTTTGAAATTAAAATTATTTTGGAAAAATTATCAAAGACTTCGCCAATTCTTCCGACTAAAACTTTTTGGGAAGTAATCGCCGGACTCCCCTCAATTATGCCGTCTTTTTTGCCCCTATTAATCATTAAAGAATCTTCAGAAATATCTTTAGCAATGATGTCCGCCATTTTTAATTGAAATTCCTTTTCTAAGCCGATATTCAAAGACTCTCTTAAAAATTCATTTTCAGTTTTAAGCTCTTTCAGAGAACCGTTCTCTGAAATCAACTCTTGAACTTTTTGTCTCAAATCGTTATTTTCTCTAACCAAGTTTCCTCCCTGAAAAACTCCGATAAAAAGACTCGAAGTATTGCCCCCCGCCCCCCATAATGCTTTTTGCAACGGAGCAGAGATAAAATAGAAAAAATTTTTAACTTCTTTTCTTAAAAAAATTAAAGAAAAAATAAAAACAGCCGCGAGAATAAATATTAAAATTTTGTTTTTTGCAATAGATGGCCGCATGAAATTTAACCTATTATAGCAAACTAGTTAAGCTATTTACAACTCTTTTGTATATTGCTAGTATGAAGATGTCAGGGGTGGACTTCGGTGCTTAGCATGATGATGGGATACCTCCTTTAAAAATGTCGGGAACCAGTCCACCCCTGACCAGCTCTTTCACAATATTTAGTGAGTTTAGTTATAGCCCGTGCATTCATTTGCCCGGGCTTCTCTTTTTTTTATTTACGTCGTATGTTAGTATGTTAGACACTGAGTACCTAACATCTTTCGTAATAATTATGCCATGGCATTTTTATTACATATTAAATTAAAAAATAAAGAGGGCCAGCTTGGAAGCTGGCCCTAACGGTTAGCGGTCTTACGTTTTACATCTAACTGACTTGCTCAATCAACTTAAATGCTTTAGCTATCCTTTCGTCTTCCCTTGACTCGGGGGGAAGACTCAGGAGATGCTGAAGAACTTTGTGGCAAATCACCGACCACTCGCTATTGATCGATAGATTCCTGGCTATCGCCGCAATTTGCTCATTTAAGGGATGGGATGCGAAGCTCGCAAGTAAGTTGAGGTAACTGACTACCACAAGCTCCAGCTTCTTGCACCAGATTTCTTTATTCTTGGTCCAAGATGGCTTTTTGGAAGCCCCCGGCCACAAAAACGGGTGCAAGTCCTTGGCAGTAAATACAAGGAGCCTTTCAGACCTCTGTGTGGCCGGGTCTTTCACATTGCCCCAGACGTGCAGGGTCTCTTCGAAACAGTTGTTCATGTCGGATTCCAAATCGCCAACTAAGCGACGGCCATCTTCGAGAACAAGCTCGAGCTCATTCTGAAATGCAATTTCGAGCTTCTTGATGGCATATTCGATAGTCCGCTTATAATGAGGACCCTTATCTCCCACGACAAGCTTGCCGTACTCATTGCCTTTGATTTGACAAGACTCTCTTAGTACTTGTTCCACCGCGACAATGAGTTCTTTGGTCCACAACTTGGTGTTGGTGGCGATTTCAACCTTCGGCAAATTAGCGCCATTCATCGAGTCTGGAATTTTCACTTGTAGAATTGCGAGGACATCCCCCCACTTTTCTCCAATTTCCAGCATGCTCTGACTGATGACATAAATGCCAATCTCGATCGTATCGTTGTTAAATCCGTAGCGGTTTTGGACCCAAGGACCTCGCAAGACCAAGCGACTATCTGTTAGTCTGATGCATTCCCTTGTTTCCTGTTTCACCTTTTTCTCCTTTTTTTACTTTGTTTTTCTCGCTCTTTTTGAGCTTAAAAACCCTGTAAACCTTGGAACTAAATTTTAAAGGACAATTTTCATAATAATCACCTCCTCTATGAATACATTACAATAATTTTTTCAAATGTCAAATTAAAATCTTACTTGAAACTTTCCAGGCGATGAGGACTTCATCTTTATCTTCACCTTCACTTTTTTTTATAAAAAAGTCCGGTTTTTAATGCAGATGTTAGACACTGAGTACCTAACATTTTACAAACCTAAAAATGTCATAGGTGACACCTATGACATTTCTTCTGGCATTAAGTCTTTAATAATCAACCTCGTAGGTTATTTATTTAGGTTATTTATTTAATAAATAAAAATTGGCGGCTAGGAATTAAATCCTAAACCGCCTTTTGTGTTTATCTTTCGGCCTAATCCCCATTACAAACGATTATGTCTGGGTTGGGAGGATAAACCTTGCATTCCACGTTGGCTTGCGGAAAATGATTCACAAGCACCTGCCTAATAGAATTGCCAAGCGCCTTTCTTCTCTCGATTTCACTCTCTTTACGGGTCAAATTTATCACGGGTAAACCGGTGACTTCTGCAAGGATTTCCTTGCCAAGGCCATACTCCATTTGGTCTGGCGGAAAATGAATGAGCTCGTCTTTCTCGGAATAAACCCGGGTTATTGGAGCTTGGTCCATTAGAGCACATAGGAGATCTGAAAAAAGTCTTTCTATTTCCTCCTGTGATAGCTTGGGCAAGTTCACAATATCTAACCTAACCATAACTCCCTCCTTTTATATTCGA
>CAYIJU010000042.1:0-6308 GCA_964363855.1 uncultured Candidatus Saccharibacteria bacterium
TCGGTTTTGACAAGGATACTCCGTTGATTTTTGACCAGATGTATCTTTTTATCCAGAAAAGCGGCATAACGACAGCGATGGTTGGCTTGCTGCAAGCCCTTCCCAAAACAAGATTATGGGAAAGGCTGAAACAGGAAAAAAGATTGGTTTCCCAGCCCACGAGCAACATTGACGGGACTATTAATTTTATTTCTAAAATGGATTTGGGTTCTTTAATTTCGGGCTATAAAAAAGTTATAGACCGGCTTTACTCCCCTAAAGATTATTATCACCGGCTGATTACTTTTTTGAAAGAATATAAATCAGGGGGGAAAATGAGTTACAAGTTCAATTTTAATAATTTATTTGCTTTTTTCAGGTCAGTCTGGATTTTAGGAGTAATTGAGAAGGAAAGAATATATTATTGGAAAGTTTTGTTTCGCAGCCTTTTTACGAATCCGAAACTTCTGCCATTAGTGATTGACATAATGGTAAAGGGATACAATTTCCGAAAAATTTCCGAAGAATACTTGAGATAAAATAAAAAATAATATATAATATTATAGATGGTGGATATTAAAAATTTTAATTCGGCGATAGCTCAGATTGCTGATGAGCGGGGCATCGCGCCGGAAAAGGTTTGGGAAACAATTGAATCGGCCATTGCCGCTGCTTATAAAAAAGAATACGGCAAAAAAGGACAAGTAATTAAATCAAGGCTTGATCAAAAAACTGGCGAGGTGCTTTTTTGGCAGGTAAAAAAAGTGGTTAACGAAGAAATGATATATTCCGAGAGCGAATTGGCGGAGCTGAAAGAAGAAGGATCTTTTTCAGCTGAACCTACGGCGGGCGAAACAAAGGTTCGTTTTAATATAGAGAGGCATATAATGCTGGATGAAGCCAAAAAAATTAATAAAGACATTAAAATTGAAGAAGAAGTGGAAATCCCGCTTGAAGTGAAAGAGGATTTTGGCCGCATTTCCGCCCAAACGGCAAAACAAGTTATCCTGCAAAAAATAAGGGAAGCGGAAAGAGAAACTATCCTAACTGAATATAAAGCCAAAGAAGGAGAAATTGTTTCCGGCATTGTCCAGCGCGTTGAAGGAGGAAATGTTCTTTTTGATATCGGCAAGGCGGTCGGATTTTTATCAAGAGAAGAACAGATTCCCGGCGAATTCTACCGGCCGGGCCAGCGGCTCAAGCTTTTTCTTTTGAAGGTAGAAGACACCTCAAAAGGGCCGATTATTGTTTTATCCCGAGCTTATCCAAGATTGGTTTCTAAGCTTTTTGAATTGGAAGTCCCGGAAATAAATCAGGGTCAAGTGGAAATTAATTCTATTGCCAGAGAGGCCGGTTCAAGAACAAAAATCGCTATTTCCACAAAAGCCGCCGGCATTGACCCGATTGGCGCCGCCGTCGGACAAAGGGGCACAAGGGTTCAGGCGGTTATTAATGAATTGGGTGGAGAGAAAATTGATATTATTGAATATTCTGAAGATCCGGAAAAATATCTTGCTAACGCCTTGTCTCCGGCCAAAGTTATAGAGATTAAAATTATGCCTAAAAATAAGGCTTTGGCCATAGTCCAAGATGACCAATTATCTTTAGCTATCGGCAAAGAAGGCCAGAATGTGCGACTAGCGGCTAAATTAACCGGCTGGAAAATAGATGTCAGGAGCCCGGGACAAGTTGAAGAATTGGAAAAAGTAGTTGAAAAAGTAGTAAAGGTCAAAAAAATTAAAAAAATTAAATCAGAACCACTTAGAAACGGAGTTTCTAAGTAACGTTTATGCTATATATACCCATTATTGTTTCAGTTATTTCTTTAATTTTCGCTTATTTTTTAATCCGCCAAGTAAATTCTTCTGCGTCGGGTTCAGGTCCGATGATAGAAATTTCTTCAGCCGTCAGGCAGGGAGCGGTTGCTTTTTTAAAAAGGCAGTACCTTACTGCCGGAATAGTTTCTTCAGTGATATTTATAGTCTTATGGTCATTTTTAGGATTTAAAACCGGATTAGGGTTTTTGGTTGGAGCTTTTGCTTCGGGTGTAGCCGGATTTATCGGGATGATGGTTTCCACCAAAGCGAATTTAAAAGTGGCCGAAGCCGCTAAATCCGGGTTGAAGCCGGCCTTTGATTTATCTTTCAAAGGCGGAGCGGTTACCGGATTTTTAGTTGTCGGCTTGGGATTATTATCTGTTTCTGTTTTTTATTTTTTAACTCAAGACTTAAAATCCTTGGTTGCCTTGGGGTTAGGAGGTTCTTTAATTTCTGTTTTTGCCCGTTTGGGTGGAGGAATTTTTACTAAAGCCGCTGATGTCGGGGCAGATTTAGTCGGAAAAATAGAAAAAGGCATTCCTGAAGACGATCCAAGAAACCCGGCTGTTATTGCCGATCAGGTGGGCGATAATGTGGGCGATTGCGCTGGCATGGCAGCTGATTTGTTTGAAACTTATGTTGTTTCGCTAATCTCGGGCATGGTTTTGGCCGGGCTTTTATTCCCTAATCTAATTCAAGTTGTTTTATTACCCTTGATGCTTGGATCTTTAGCTATCTTAGCTTCTATTATTGCCAGTTTTTTTGTCCGCTTACCCGGGCAAGCTACTTCTTCAAATATTATGCCCACTCTTTACAAAGGGCTGATTATTACCGGCGTCTTATCTGCCATCGGATTTTATCCTTTAATTTCTAAAGTCGCGCCTCTTTTAGAAATTCCTATTTTTAAACTTTATTTGCCGGTTTTAATCGGTTTGGCAATTTCTGCCGCTATGTTTTTAATCACCGAATATTTCACTTCTAAAAAATACCGGCCGGTCAGATCTATTGCTGAAAGTTCGCAATCAGGCCACGGACCGAACCTGATCACCGGATTAGCGGTTGGCATGAAATCAACCCTTTTACCGGTGCTTTTAATTTGTCTCGGGATTATTATCAGTTTCGCTTTAGCCGGAATGTATGGCCTTTCTTTGACTTTAGTTTCAATGATTTCTTTAACCGGTTTAATCATCGCCCTGGATTCTTACGGCCCAATCACTGATAACGCCGCCGGTATTGTGGAAATGTCGGGTCAGCCGGAAGAGGTCAGAAAAAATACCGATGCCTTGGATTCGGTCGGTAATACAACTAAAGCTGTGACCAAGGGCTACGCTATCGCTTCCGCCGGTTTGGCCGCATTGGTTTTATTTGCGGCTTTTACTCAAGAGCTGTTAGACTTCGGTCGAAAAGTCCAATTTAGTTTGGAAGACCCGAGGGTTTTGGTGGGATTGTTTTTAGGAGGCGTTATCGCTTATTATTTTACCGCTTTAGCTATGGAAGCAGTAGGGAAGGCCGCTATGAAAGTTGTTGATGAAGTCAGAAGACAGTTTAAGGAAATTCCCGGATTGATGGAAGGCCAGAACAAGCCCGATTATTCCAAATGCGTTGATATTGTGACCAAAGCATCTTTAAAAGCAATGATCTTGCCGGCCTTATTGCCCATTGCTTCGCCGATTTTAGTAGGATTTATTTTGGGGCCGGAAGCTCTTGGAGGATTATTAATCGGTTCCATAGTTGTCGGAATTTTCTTGGCTATTTCTATGACATCCGGCGGAGGAGCTTGGGATAACGCTAAAAAATATATTGAAGAAGGCAACTTTGGCGGCAAGGGTTCTTTTGCCCATCAGGCAGCCGTCACCGGCGACACAGTCGGCGATCCTTACAAAGACACTGCTGGTCCAGCCATTAACCCGATGATTAAGGTCTTAAATATTGTTGCCTTATTAATCGTCAGCTTCTTGGTTTAACTTAGAAACTCCGTTTCTAAGCGGGGAAACGGAGTTTCTTTAGACGATTTAATATTATTTATGAATCTAATTCCTACGGTTATAGAAAAAACTCAATATGGGGAAAGGGCTTACGACATTTATTCTCGGCTTTTGAAAGACCGGATTATTTTCTTAGGCGGGCCGATCAATGATATCGTGGCAAATTCCGTTATTGCCCAGCTTTTATTTTTAGCCATGCAGGATCCAATAAAAGATATTCAGTTTTATCTTAATACGCCGGGCGGTTCGGTTACCGCCGGATTGGCAATTTACGACACGATGCAATATATCAAGCCGGCCATTTCCACTGTTTGCGTCGGCATGGCCGCTTCTATGGGAGCCACGCTTTTAGCCGCCGGCACTAAGGGGAAAAGATTTGCTCTGCCAAATTCGGAAATTTTGCTCCACCAAGTAATGGGCGGGGCTGAAGGCCAGGCAGTGGAGATTGAGATTACTGCCAGGCAAATTATTAAAATAAAAGACAAATTAAATAAAATTTTAGCCAAGCATACCGGGCAATCATTA
Organism: uncultured Candidatus Saccharibacteria bacterium; assembly: GCA_964363855.1. Lineage (GTDB taxonomy): Bacteria > Patescibacteriota > Minisyncoccia > Minisyncoccales > CAZWNE01 > JBBTTI01. The sequence goes on from CAYIJU010000042.1 coordinate 4,307, forward strand.
GAAAAAGTGGAAAAAGATACGGATCGAGATTTTTATTTATCAGCTCAAGAAGCCAAAGATTATGGCATTGTCGACGAGGTGATAAAAATTAAAAAATAGAAATCAGCGAATAACGAATTTTTTGCGAATATGCGAATGTTTAGAAAAATTCTACCTCAAATTATCGCTTCTCTTTTCCTGGCTGGTTTTGTCGTTTATGCCTGGACAGGGCCGACTCAAGCGCCGCCCAATTGCCCGGCGGGCAGTCCGGGTTGCGACGCGCCGATAAATGTGGGGGCCGGCGATCAGACATTTTTAGGCTCAAAAACCTTATGGATGAAGAATGACGAGACTGGAGTAATGAATTTGCGCGGAGCATTCAATGTAAGGGGTCTTTCCCAGTTTTTATCCGACGCCGTGTTTGACGGCAAGGTGGGCATCGGGACGGTAACGCCCGGAGCGAAATTAGAAATCAACGGGCAAGTTAAAATTACCGGTGGGTTGCCGGGTGCGGGTAAAGTTTTGACCTCCGACGCTAATGGTTTGGGAAGTTGGCAAATAAATAGCTGGGGCAAAAAAGTGTGTAAAAGCGATGAATTTGGAAAACAATGCTTTCCTTTGGTCAATAAAATAGGTAGCACCTTTTATTATATCAATGGTAGCAATATAGGAACCATGCAAGACGGGGCAATTGGCTGCAAGACCGGTTATGTTTTAACTTATGCGCATCCGAAGGGGCTAACTTATTATCTTTCCGGAACTTGCGGCGGGCAGGGATACACTAATTCCTCTCAAGAGTGGCATCCTTATTGCATAAACGATATTAACGATCCTAATTTAAATTCACAGGATTGTGATTTAACCAGCGACCCAAATTGTGTTAGCGACGGAAATTGTTGGTATGGCAGAAACCCAATTTATGGTCCCACCGTTCAAGCGGTTTGTGCCCAAATTAATAGAGGATCGAAAAACGTTAACTCCATGAGAGACGGCCGGACGGACGGTGGTGGTGTCTGCACCTCCGTGTCCGGCGGCTGGGTTGGTTCTTTTTATGACGCGACAAGCATTTTTCTTCCTACTAGTTGCTGCACAATAGAATAATCTCACCCCAAGAGCAAATCCAAAAACAGCTGGAAGAGTTGGATCAACTGCGACAGGAGCGATAGGATTGAGGGATTTACGAAACCCCTCAAATGCTCTCGCTCTTTGAGGAGTTTTTTGTTCGTGGTATAATAGATCAATGGTTAAGACACCTCCGAAATTATATCAAAAAGAGATAAAAAAGATCGCCCAGCAGATTGTAAAAAAATACAAGCCGGAAAAAATTATTCTTTTTGGCAGTTTTGCTTGGGGAAAACCAACCAAAGACAGCGACGTGGATTTGTTTGTGATAAAAGATACTTTAAAATTTCCGCGGGAAAGACAATTATTTCTCCGAAGGATTTTATTTGGTAGCGGCGTCCCCCTTGATTTGTTAGCTTATACTCCAAGAGAGGTTAAAAAAAGATTGGCGCTGGGAGATTTTTTTATAGAAGACATTGTGAATAAGGGGAAAATTATTTATGAAAAAAAATAACAATAATTTATTCCAAGAGTGGCTTGAAAGGGCCAAAGACGACGAGTTATCAGCATCTATCTTATTAAAAGAGGATGGCGCCTCGAATACCATTTGTTTTCTTTCGCAACAAATGGCAGAGAAATATTTAAAATCTTTTCTTGTTTTTCGCGACAGGAAATTTCCCAAAGTTCACCAGTTAGACATTCTCTTGGGGCTTTGTATTAAGATTGACCATTCGTTCCTCAATCTAAAAGCAGATGTTATCTTCCTTTCCGATTTCTATGTCGCCACTCGTTACCCGGGCGACTACCCTCAATTTTCTTTTAAAGATGCCAAAGAAGCCCTTGAAAGAGCGTCAAAAATTAAGGACTTTATTTTAGATAAAATTTATGCTTAAAAAAGTTTTACCACAAATTATCGCTTCTCTTTTCCTGGCTGGTTTTGTCGTTTATGCCTGGACAGGGC
>CAYIJU010000043.1:0-6053 GCA_964363855.1 uncultured Candidatus Saccharibacteria bacterium
TTTCTTTTTTCTACTCCTCTGTTAAAAATGTGATAAATTTCACCATTAACAAATTTAGGATGTTTTGATGGCATATTTATATCTTATCAAAGATATACACAGGTTCAACCTGTGTATATTTCTAAAAATGGGGCTAGCTTAGAGAATCTACGTTAACGTTTATTTTAGAATTCCAATCAACTTCTTTATAATTATGAAGAAGTTTTTTGATATAATCTTTCAAAAAATCATATCTGGTTTGTGTTTTAGCCTCAAATTTGATCGTCAAATAAGGACCATTTTGGGAATAACGGATTATAAACATTCCGTCTGTCAAATTAAGACGGACGCCGTCTCCCACCCGCTCATCTTCAATGATTCCTGCGTCCGGGAAATCATTTTTCAGAACCTTGCCGATTTCAGTCATTAAATTAATCTTTTTATCGTCGGCACAGAATAATTTAATTTCCGGACTGGATATATACTTTGGCAAATTAATAACAGCTGAAGATAATGTTTTTTTCAAGGTTGATAAATAAGAGAGAAGAGTTAAAACAGAATAACAGCCGTCATCGTGAGGATAGAATTTATCCAAAAAATAAAAATGACCGGATAATTCTCCAGCAAATGAAGCTTTCTCTTTTTGGGCTTTAGATTTGATAAAGGAATGTCCCGTCCGCCACATTATGGCCTGACCGCCCTCCTTTTTTATAACGTCATCTACCGCTTTAGAACATAACGCATTAAATACTATTTTAGCGCCAATATGTTGCTTTATAGCGGCAACTGCAAATAAAGCCACTAAGATATCGTTCCATAAAATATTTCCTCTATCGTCTACTACGCCTATTCGGTCGCCGTCAGAGTCAAAAGAAAAACCTAAATCCGAATTCGTCTCCAGTACCTTTTTAGACAGCCTTTCAGCTACCTTTCTTTCAGTCGGATCAGGAGTACCGAGAGGAAAATTGCCATCCAGCTCGCAGTTATTACGGACCACTTCACAACCCGCCATTTCTAAAAGTTCCGGCGCAAAAACGCCCGCCGTTGAATTACCAGGGTCAACCACCACTTTAAACTTAAGGGGCAGAGAAAAACGCCTTAACAAATCATCAAAATAAATTTTCTTTATATCCTTTTCTTCTAATCCACCATGGCCGCACAAAAATTCTCCCTTTTCCGAAATCTGTCTCAATTCAAAAAGATCATCACTGACCATGGTTTTAGAAAAACCGGTTCCTAATTTGAAGCCATTGAATTCAGCCGGATTATGGGAAGCGGAAACTGAAACGCATCCTTCTGCTTTAAAATAATATTGGGCCCAATAAATCGTCCCTGCTAAGGCCAACCCAATATCAATAACATCGACTCCGGTGCTCAAAATCCCCTTTATTATCGCTTCGCTATAACTTTTACTCGTAAGCCTGCAATCATGACCAATTACAGCTTTTTTGATGCCCCTTTTAAGCAAAAAAGTGCCATAAGATCGGCCCAACCATTCAACTATCTCCGGATTCAAATCTTTGTCAACTAAGCCACGGATATCATAGCCACGAAATATATAAGGATTGACTTTCATATAGGATTATTATATCATAAAAGGGCGAGGCGATGAAGTTTACCCATTCGGGTTTGCCTTCATCTTCAAACTTCGTTCGGCTTTGCCGAACTCGTTTATGAAATACTACGAATTAAGCTATATAATTTCTGCCACTATTGCCGAAGAAGAGCTGAAAGACATAAAAGAAAAGATAATATCTGCCATTCAGGGCCAAAACGGCTTGCTGATTGAAGATAATAACTTTGGCAAGAAAAGGACCGCCTATATGAAAGGGAAAGAAAAGCCCGGACTTTTATTTACTTTAAGCTTTGAAATGAGCCCTGAACAATTAGCCGGCTTTGAAAAAAAACTGAAGTTGGAAAAACAAATTCTCCGTTACGCTATTTCAGCCAAAAAACAATTTGGGGGTTCACCTATATTCAGCCCCAAAATAGAAAAGAAAGTCCAGCCAAAAGTCGAAATGGCTGACATTGAGAAAAAATTAGAAGAAATACTCGGAAAAACTTAATTTTATGAATCTAAATAAAGTATTTTTAGTAGGAAGATTGACTCGCGACCCAGAAACCAAGGCCTTGCCTTCAGGAACATCAGTGGCTAATTTTGGATTGGCTACCGACCGCTATTTTAGCGACAAGGCCGGCCAGAAACAGCAGCAAACCGAATTCCACAACATCGTCCTTTTTGGCCGTTTGGCGGAAATCGCTTCCCAATATTTAAATAAAGGATCCTTAGTTCTAATAGAAGGCCGGCTTCAGACCCGCACCTGGAAAGATAGTTCCGGTATTCAACATTACAAAGCAGAGATTATTGCTGAAAAGATGCAATTAGGTCCAAGGACAGCCGGAAAAACAGCGCCCCAACAGGCGCCAGCAGAAGAAAGGGAAATGCCTACGAGGGAAGAAATCCCCGTAATTGAAGAAGATAGCGAAATCGACGTTAAAGATATTCCGCTTTAGAAACTTAGAAGCTTAGCTTCTAAGTGAGAAGCTAAGCTTCTTTTAACGACGAATTTAAACTATTATGCCTTGTTTCTTTTGCCAACGAAATATTAATACAATCGATTTTAAAGATACTGATCTCCTACGGAGATTCCTTTCGGGTTTGGCTAAAATCCGTTCCAGGAAAAAAACCGGCAATTGCGCCACTCATCAGAGAAAGCTGGCCAACGCAATAAAAAGATCCAGGCATATCGGCCTGTTACCCCATACGGTAAAATAAAAATCTGCCTGAGGGCAGATTTTTGTTAAATGTGAGCTAATATCGCTTTTTTTATTTTTTCCAAGACTACCGGGTTTTCCTTTAAAAATACTCTGGCTCCTTCCATGCCCTGGCCGATTTTTATATCCTCATATTGAAGCCAGCTTCCAGATTTTTTAATTACCTCTTTTATCAAGCCGGTGTTAACAATATCGGCTATTTTGGAAATACCTTCATTATAATAAATATCAAACTCGGTAACTTTAAACGGAGCTGCCACTTTATTTTTAACAATTTTGGCTTTGACTCTGTTGCCAATTATTTCTTCGCCGTGTTTTATTTGGGCAGATCTTCTTAATTCAATTCTGACGGAAGCGTAAAATTTAAGAGCCAATCCCCCGGGAGTCGTTTCGGGATTGCCAAACATAATTCCCACTTTCATCCTTATTTGGTTCAAGAATATGACGATGGTTTTTGTTTTGGAAATAATTCCGGAAAGTTTTCTTAAGGCCTGACTCATTAAACGGGCTTGCAAGCCGATCTGAAATTCGCCAACCTCGCCGTTAATCTCAGCTTGGGGAACCAAAGCTGCCACAGAATCCACTACGATAACATCAACTTCACCGGATTTTACTAATGTTTCTACAATCTGCAAAGCCTGTTCTCCTGAATCCGGCTGGGAAATTAATAGATCATCAATATTAACTCCGATTTTTCTGGCATAATCAGGGTCTAAAGCGTGCTCAGCATCAACAAAAGCGCCTATTCCTCCCTTTTTTTGGGCTTCAGCCAGAATATGAAGCGCTAAAGTAGTTTTGCCGGCAGATTCATTTCCATAAATTTCCACTACTCTTCCCCGCGGCACTCCGCCCACTCCCAAGGCCAAATCAATGGAAATAGCGCCGGTTGGGATAACATCAACATCAACCGCTCGCACGTCTTTTAATTTCATAATGGCTCCCTCGCCAAATCGCTGCTTGATTTCATCAACAGCATTCTGCAAATCCTTTTTTTCTATTTTTCCCTCTATTTTTTCCTCTTTTTTTACCATAAATTTTTCGTATATTCGAAATAAATTAGTTATTCGTTGATTTATATTTTATGCCATTCTTTATTTTCTGGATTTTCATCTGCAATTACTTCTTCTTCGCTAATAACTGGCTGCGACGGCAAACTGCTTTGTTCATTAGCAAAACGGATTTCTCTGGGCTTAGCTCCATCTGAAGGACCAACTATCCCCTTATCTTCCAGCATGTCTAAAAGCCGAGCGGCTCTGGCATAGCCAATTCTCAACCGCCTCTGTAAAAGCGAAGCCGAAGCCTTTCTAGCCTCCATCACCAACCTTTTCGATTCTTCATAAAGAGGATCTTCTCCATAAAATCCGTCGAATTCATTTTCCGGCGTTTCCAATGTTTTAGCTAATTCCTGGGACATTTGATTATCTATAATCCCGTCTTCTATTTTTTCCACTTCTAATTTGGCATTCTCCGTATTAATCCATTCTACGGTCTTTCTTACTTCCTTTTCCGAAACATAAGCTCCTTGAACCCTCTTCGGTTTAGTAACTTCAGCCGATAGGAACAATAAATCGCCGGCTCCCAATAATTTTTCAGCTCCGGCCGCATCTATAATCGTCCGGGAATCAATCTGAGAAGCCACTTGGAAAGTAATCCGGGCCGTGATATTAGCCTTAATTAAGCCGGTAATTACTTCAACTGACGGCCTCTGTGTTGCTACCACTAAATGGATGCCAACCGCTCTGGCCATTTGAGCTAAACGGACTATTCCCGCTTCCATTTCTTTCCCCCGAGCGGCCATTAAATCGGCTAATTCGTCAACAATAAAAACAATATAAGGCATGAACGGAATTTCTTTTTTAAAAGCAACTTCGTTATATCCCTTAATATCCCTTGTTTTTTCTCCGGACAGAACATCAAACCTTCTCTCCATTTCTCCCACCAGCCATTTTAGGGCATTAATTGTTTTTTGCGCATCTAAAATTATCGGACATAATAAATGAGGCAAATCGTTATAAACCTGGAACTCAACTCTTTTCGGATCAACCATGATTAACCGAAGTATTTCCGGCGAATTATGATAAAGAAGAGACATTATCAGAGAATTTAAAAATATTGTTTTGCCGGCTCCGGTAGCGCCAGCCACCAATAAGTGGGGCATTCTGGCCAAATCAGCGTAAGTAGGGCTTCCGGAAACATCATTGCCTAGACACAAAGGCAATCCTGTCGGCCAATTTTGAAATTGAGGGTTTGAAATTAAGTTTTTGAGCCGAACTTGAACCCTAGTCTTATTAGGAACTTCAATGCCGACCAATGCTTTGCCGGGAATTGGAGCTTCAATTCTGATGGGATGATTAGCTAAAGCTAAAGCTAAATCATTAGAAAGAGTGGTAATTTTAGCCAGTTTAATTCCGTCGGCCGGTTTTAAAGTATATTGCGTAACAGTCGGTCCGATATTTATTTCCGACATTTCTACCGGAATATTAAAGTTTTCTAAGGTCTTTTTGATTATAGCCGAATCCATTCTGATATCGCCGGCTGAAGGTGTGCCTTTGTCTGCCTCCAGCAAATCAATCGGCGGCAATTGATATTTGAATTTTGGCAAAATTTTAGATGGAGCCTTTGGAGCGGTTTCAAAAGAAGCCTTTATCGCCACGGGCTCGGGACCAGCAGGGTCTACTTCGTGTATTTTAAATTTTGGCAAGAATAACTTTTTAATAAACGATGTTTTTAAAGGTTCAGAAAACTGGGCTTCTTTAGCGTTTTCTTTTTCTTTGCTTTTTTTCGGCCAGGGCTGGCCGAAAAGATGCCAAAAAATCAAAGTTCCCACAAGAATTGTTCCGGTAAAAATAATTTCGGCCACCCAAAAACCGAAAAAATTCAAAAATGGCTTGGAAATCAATCCCAAATAGCCGCCGAATTTTAAATCAGGATTTAAAACCTCAAAAACAGCGGAGATTCCTAAAATCAGAAGAAAAGCGGCTAAAAGTGCTCCCCTTAAAAATTTATCGTATGGGGAAATCAAAAAAACTAATCCGCCTAAAACCAATACCAAAGGCAGAATAAAGATTGTCCGGCCTATCAGTATATTCAACCCCTGAAAAATAATCTTTCCGGCTAAACCCGCTTTATCAAAAAAACTGAAGACAACGATCAAGGCCAAAAGAAAGACAACAACGCCGAAAATCTGTTTTTTTATTCTTTGCGCCAAGCCAAAAAGATTACTTTCCCTTTTCCGTCCCCTCTCTCGTCCTTCCTCTTTTTTCTGTTTTTTATTCTTTTTTCCCATTAATTTATTATAC
>CAYIJU010000044.1:0-6045 GCA_964363855.1 uncultured Candidatus Saccharibacteria bacterium
TCAAATTGAGCCAAAGCTATGGTGCAGGCTTTAGAGACTGATTGGGAAGCGGCTTGTCTGAAGCCTTCCCATTTCACCTTGAAATCATTCAAGACCTGCTGAAAAGCCGCTTCATCTCCGGCCTCCAAGGCAACATCAAGTTTAGCCTCAAGAGCTTTTTTGTCCTGTTGAATTTTTGCTTTAATACTGCTCACGCTTTCTATTGAAGAGTCTTCTTTTCTCGCTGTCTCAATATCTCCTTCAGCCGCATCCAGCTGCTTCAATCCCTCCTCTAAATTCTTATCTAAAATTTTAAAAACTATATCCTTTCTTAATTTAAAAGCTTCCCGTTTGTATTGATCGTATTCGCCTTGTCGACTGGCTATGTCGGCGTTAATTTTTGAACCGACATTCTCAAACAATTTTCCTATCGCCTCAAATTGTTCTTTTTTGCCGGCCATTATTGAATTAACTTTGGCCGTGATTCTGTCTTTCATCTCCGCTTTTTTAGTTTCAACCTGAGCCATGACCTGCTGCTGGATTTCGCTTTGAATAGCCCCGACATCAGGCTGGGTTTTAGAAGCGGTTAATTCCGCCTGCTTTTGCGAACCTAATTGGTCGGCGTATTGGCGCAGTTCCGATTCTATTTTTGTCCGTTCCTCGGCGACGAAAGGATCAATTTCAGCTTTTATTTTTGCTTTTAATTCATCTCCCTTTGCTTTAATTTTGGATTCCAAATCGCCTTTTAAATTATCAAACTTAGCCGAGGCCTCATTCTGCCCCCAGCTGGAAAATTCCTGAACCAAATTTTCGGCTTCAGCCATTGTTTTTGCGCTGCAGATATTTTCTATTTTTTTTGCGCCTTCGGCCCTGATTGATTCCAAATCCGGCATTGAAACATCAATGCCCAATTCTTTCACCTTTTCAATCCCCGGCTCAATATATTTTTTAACGGCGTCTAGGGCGATAAAAAAACTGCCGCTCTTCCATCTAACCGTGGCGCAATAAATATCAACCAAGTCCTGATCGCTGACATATTGTTTTACTTCGTCAGGAACTTTTCCCGGCTGTTCAAATTTAGGTTTTTCAACTTCTGCGCCTTGCGGCGTTAAATCTTCGGGCGATGCGCCGAATTCTTTTTCAAACTGGGAAATTTCTTCCTCGCTCACCGCAAAAACAAAACCGAGACTTGAAACCGATAAAATCGTTACGGCGATTAATAAATACTTTAATAATTTTTAACCATGTTAATTTATTTTATAGAACCCGCAGAAAGAGTCAAATAAAGCTTTGTTGAAGAATGACTTCAACAGACTTCGTCCCTCACTGTTCCTCGAGCTTCACTTCCGCCGGGAATAGTAATTGAAAAGGGTAACCCACATAATTTCTCATTATCTTCCCGCAATCAATATCTTTAAGAAAATTTACCATTTCTTCGGTTATTTTTTTAGGATCTGCTTTTTCGTCTTTGCCAATGTATTCAATTTCTACAAAATCACCCAAATTTTTTACTGAATCAATCGCGACTTCATAATCTTTATATGTCCAAATTTTTCTGACTTTATCAACCACGACAATGGATTCAAAATTAAGAGCCGATAAAATCTTCCTAATTTGATCTATATCTTCAATTTTAGTTTCAAATTCATCGCAATAGTTACTTTTACCACCTTCGTCATAATGCCAATTTTTATAATTTATGGAATATTTTCTGTCGGCGTCTCGCAACCGTAACCATTCTTTTACCGGCCGGACGGCCGTAAAATCGCGCTGAACCGGTGTAAAATACTCGTCTATTTGGCGATTCTCAAATTTAAACTCGGCAGCCTTAGTTAAAAAATCTAACAAGGGCTGGCTATTTTCAATTTTCACCTGAATTTCAATTTCGATATTATTATTTGCCACAAATTTTATTTTTAATTTTATTTATTTTAATCTGGTCTTTTATAAACGATTGAGGTATATCGGATATCACTCACTTTTATTTTATGTCTGCGGATTTTTTTATTTCTTCAAATTCGTTTTCAACTGATTTTAACCGCTCTTTACTGGCTTTAATAATAACCGCTGCTTCTTTTACTTTTTCCAACCCTTCTTCAATATCAATTTCCTCCTGGTTCTCAAACCAGTCGGTTATTTCAGAAAGTCGCTTTAGATTACTGCTTAAATCTTTTTTAATCATAAGTTTATGGTTTAAGGTTTATAGTTCTGGTTATTATTATTCCGTCTGAAACTTTCAAGTCTATATTCTCCCCTATTTTAGTGTCGCTTATTTTTCTGACTATCTTGCCACCGCACCGGGCAATGCTGTAACCGAGCTTTAATTGCCTTTCCGGATTATTTGAATAAATCATTTTGCCGGAATTATCCAGTTGCAGATTAATTTTTGATAATAGTGAATCAAATCCGAAGATTAAATCCTTCCATGAGTTTTCTAAACTAATCTTACCATTTTGGATAATATTATCTAATTTTTGGAAAGAAACTTTTAGCGCGGTTTCAACCAGCAAATCAACCCGCCTCCATGGCTCAGTAAGAGTAGTAGCGGCAATACTGGGAGTGGAAACCGCCAGATCGGCGGCTAATGTAATCAATGGCTCGTCTTTATCATGACCGATGGCCGCAATAACCGGCACCGGGAAATTGACTATCTCTCTTACCAGTAATTCATTATTAAACGCCATCATTGATTCTAAAGATCCGCCGCCTCTCATAATAACCAACACTTCAATATCCTGATTTTTAAATGTTTTAACTGCTGATATTAAATCCTCAACCGCGCCCTGCCCCTCTACCCTGGAATCAATTAATTTAATTTTAAATCCGTATTTCCCGAGATTAGTCAAAAAATCCGCCAGAACTGCGCCCTGTTTAGAAGTGATGATCCCCACTTTGCGAACATATTCCGGAATTTCTCTTTTCCTTTCTTTGGCGAAGAGTCCTTCATCAGCCAACTTCTTTTTTAATTTCTCATACTCTTTTTGCAATGTGCCCTCCCCGGCATATTCAATCGTTTCGGCTATAAAAGATAATTTTCCCGACATCGAATATATTTCCGGATACCCCGAAGCGATAATTTTTAATCCTTCTTCCAATTTTATGCCAAATAAAAAATATTTTGACTTCCAGCAGATGCATTTTATCATTGCTCCATTTTTCTCGTCTTTTAAAGAAAAATAGACATGGCCCGTGGGCCCAAAGCTAACTTCGCTCACCTCGCCGATGATTTTAGCTTTAGATCTTTTCAGCCCAATATTCAAGAGCTCAATAAATTCCGAAATAGAAAAAATTACTTCGTTGGGTGTCTCCATGTGTTTATTGTATCAAAAAATCGTCCTTCTTCCATCAGGACGATTTTTTATACTACCAATGTCTTTTTTTCTTCAGACGATAAAGAAGTGATCCACAAAAGGAATGGCCGGCGGATTTTATCTATCGGCCAGTTCTCGCCGTGGAAAAGGCAGGCTTTTTCAACTCTAAAGCGGGAAAGCAATAATATCGTAGCTTGCATATTTCCCGGAGACAATTTGTTATGTTCAGTTAAAAACTGCGCTTTTGTAGTCATTTATACTTTAACTATACGCCATTTTCCAATAATAAGCAATAAGGGGCTATCTTTCGGCGGAGTCGCAGATGTCTTTGAAATCGCAATAAGAACATTGCCAGCCGGGAGTGGCTTTAAAATCGCTGGTCTTTATCTCCTCTATCTCCTGAATTATTTTTTCTCTTGTCTTTTCTATCTCCTTTTCCGTTCCGAGGAAAGATATTTTATGGTTCTCGTTAAGATAATGATAAATCAGCTCCTTGGGATTTATTCCAAAAACCTCTTTGGCGGCAATTTGGTAAATCAGTAATTGTTCTTTGTCATCCGCTTCCAATTTTTCCTTAGAATTTCCCGTTTTATAGTCAACGATCGCTACCCCTCCGTCCATCTCGTCAATGCGGTCTACCACGCCCCTTAAAGTATATCCGCCAATTTTCAAATTAAACGGCATTTCTAGAGCGAACTCCTGATTAATCTTTAAAATTTTTGGCGGATTTTTTACAAACTCTTCGTAGAATGCTTTAATTATTGTTTTGCCAAGCTTATAGTATTCCTCTTTCTGTTTTTTATTCTCATACCACTCATTTATCCAATTTTTTTCGTAAATATCGGTGAGAAGAGAAGCTAAGCTTCCCAACGGAAGCTTAGCTTCTAACTCCCCAGCGATCCCAAACAGATTCTCTTGCTTTTTGCTGCCGCTTTCGTTCGCCTGCTTTAAAAAGTCGTGCAAAGTGGCATGCATTGTTTTTCCGAAAGAAAAAGACGCCTTGCCCCTTACCGGAACCTTTAAAATAAAATTAAATTTATATTGCAGGGGGCATTTACTAAAAGCCGCCAGTTGGGAATAGGAAAAATGATCGGGCAATTGCTTAGAAATCCGATTTTCTCGCTTTAACACCCGGTGTTTCTCCGTCAACACCGGGTGTTTTGGGAAAATCGGATTTCCAGACATTTCGTCTTTATATCCCATTTCAATCATAAACCGCGACAGTTTCTTTTTTCTGGCGCCGCCGTAATCTTCGGCCGAAGTAAAATAAAGCCCCTGTTTCGCCCGAGTCATTGCCACATAGCAAATCCTCCTTTCTTCCTGCAAGTGGATATCGCCCGTTGGCTTTATGTCTTTAATTAAATCTTCTGGCAATTCGATCAAATCCTTGCGGTCAACAGACGGAAATCTTTTGTCCACCATATTAACCAAAAAAACATATTTAAACTCCAGCCCTTTGGCACCGTGGATTGTCATAACTTTTATCATCTCCGGACCTTGCTCGGGATCAAACTCAAGTTTGCCCTGTTCGCCCGACTCTATCTCAAAATTTATTTCTTCCATAAAATTCCTTAAGCTCGGCTCCAAAGTTGTTTCTTCAAAGGTTTTTATTCTTTTATAAAACTGATTGAGCAAATCTACCTGCTCTTTGTTGTCTTTATTTATTATATATTTCAGATAGCCCGAATCCTCCAAAAAAACCGATAATATTTCCAAAACCGGCCGTTCTTTGGCTATTAGGCTATGTTTTTTTATTAAACTTAAAATAAGAGAAATTTTTTCTTGGGTTTTGGCGGAAATCCCTTGGATTAAGAGTGATTCCTCCATTGATTCATAAAGCGACTTTGTTCTTTTATGGCCGTATTGGGTAAGCTTGGCTATGTCCTCATAGGGAATTTCCAAAAAAGGCAAATTCAAAATGCGATAGACCGCCGGGCTTTCGTGATAATTATCCAAAAGCTTAAAATAAGAAATAATATCCAGAATAACCGGCTTTCCATAGAGTCCTTTTGAAGCCAGAAACTGATAGGGCAAACCGGCTCTTTCCAGTGCCCTGATAAATGGATTAGCCGCATCATTCGCTCTGACCAAAATGGCAAAATCGTTATAACTTGCCTCTTTATCCTTTTTTAAAATTTCCGGAATTTTCTTTATTGTTTGCCCGACTTCTTCGTCTAATGTTTTAGCATGGATATGCTCAATTACTCCGCTCCCCTTCTCATCGGCAATTAATTTTTTGTCAATTTTATTGACAAATTCAAGCCGGTCGGGGTCGTTGGCTTTGATAAATTTATAAGCTAAATCCAAAATATTTTGAAATGACCGGTAATTTTTAACCAACGATATTTGTTTAGCTTCGGGCAAGTCCTTTTTAAATAAAATAATGTTGGCAAACGACGCGCCTCGCCAGCGGTAAATCGCCTGATCGTCGTCGGCGCAAACGGTGATATTATTTTTCGGTTCGGCTAAAATTTTTACCAGTTCGTATTGGCTAAAGTTTGTATCCTGAAATTCATCAACTAAAATATATTTAAACTTTTCGCGAAATTTCTTCAAAATCAACGGCCTTTTCTCAAATAATTTCAAGCAATAATTTATCAAGTCGCCGAAATCCAAAGAGCTGTTTTCCAAAAGCAATCTTTGGTAAACGTGGTAGGCGCTGGCAACTTCTTTTATTCTTTCCGTTTCATCATCTTCGGGCGCATCGTCTCTGGTTTTTAACCTTTCGCTATACTCAAGGTAATCTTCGGGATAA
>CAYIJU010000045.1:0-5852 GCA_964363855.1 uncultured Candidatus Saccharibacteria bacterium
GGCTCGCTCTTTAAAAATATTTTTTTAATATATTTCTTTAAATTTTTTAAAAAAATTTAAAGAAATCTTCTAATAGTTCTTTTGTATAATCAGCCATTTTCAGATTTTTTATTTCTTCGCAGTTAAAAAACGCTAAATCTTTGCCTTCTTTTTGTTGTTTCTTTAAATTCTCCAGAGGGCAACTAAGCAAAGCGGTAAAAACAAATTGTTCATAAATTCCTTTCTGTCTTTGAAATTCATACTTTTTAAAGAATTTCAAATCTGTCAACTTTATTCCAAGCTCTTCTTTTAATTCTCGTTTAATGGCTTCTTCCGACGTTTCGCCTTCTTCTATTTGGCCACCGAACTCGCTCCAAGAATCTTGATTCCATTTGTTATTTTTATCCCTATGCTGAAGGAGAACATTTCCATTGTCGGCTATTAAAATAACTCCCGCTCCCTTACCTATAATCATAGACTTATCTTACCAAAAAATATCTTACTAAGCAAGTGGAATTAAAAAAGTTCCTTGCGCATTAAAGCAAGGAACTTACCTATGTTTTGGATCTAATTCAATCTTCTCCTGATTTACAATCGAATTAACAATATCGATAGTTGCTGCCAAATCCTTATTTATTACACAATAATCAACTTCATCTCTTTTGAAGTTAGTCAGAATTTGCTCAGCAAGTTCAAGACGTAAAGCAATGTCTTCGTCACTTTCTCTTCCTCGAGTCTTTAAACGCCGCTTCAGCTCTTCAAGAGATGGCGGAGCAATAAAAATTGATACCACATTATTGAAACGGTCTTTTAATTGGCCTATACCCCACAAAGTCGTTTCCAACAGAACGTGATACCCTTCGTCTAAAATACCAGCAATCTCGTTAGGCTTTATACCGTAATAAAAACCGAATTGCCGTGTCTTTTTAGCGATTAACTCGTCATCCCTATATAAACTCTCATATTCTTCTTCACTGATAAAATGATATTCTTCAATATCGTTGGGCGTTTTTGATTCGGGACGAGTGGTAACCGAAGAACAGAGCCTGATATCAGGATGCCTTTCTAATATGAACAGTTTCAAACTCGTCTTGCCTACGCCGGACGGACCGCACAATACAAAAATTAAATTTTTGTTATCATGCCCCTTTCTACAATCAGATTTTTCCATCGTTCGTCTCCTTTCTGTTTTTTTATTTAACTTTTAAATGTGCTTAATTTTATTCTTATTGTGGCACCAATTAATAACTAAGTCAAGATTATTTCTAATCTAAATTGATAATTCTTTATATGACCAAATAGGAGCATCGAGTAACGGATTTTTTGATTTTAACAAAGTCTCAAACCATTCGGAATCGAATTTGGGCAAAAAATGTTTCAGATATCCGGGCTTAATAACCGTTTTTATCATATTCTTGATATCTTTTTGATTAGATGGAAACAGACCGGTTATCCCGTCTTCTTTAGATGCGCTAATTTTCTGACCCTTGCAATATATTAATGGAATTTTTATCAATGGAAACAAAGGAACGCCCCATTCTTTATTTATGTTTTTTTCGTGTATATCATATATCCTGTTTGAATAAGGGTCGTTCCCACGTACAATATGAGTAACTCCCAACAATCTGTCCATTTGCATATGGCAATATGCTTTATGGAAACGGCGTGGCAACTGATCTGTTTTAATACATAATTTTTTTAATTTCTTAATATAACGCTTTGGAAAAGTCGATAAATAAACGTGGGTATGCTCCATAATTAACGGGAGTTTCTTGTCAATCTTATTTAACGGCAAACGGGCAAGCTCAAGCGAAGATTTTTTTAGAAATTCGTTTAGTTTTTTTTCGTCTAACGTACCCCAATCATATTCATAAATAATAGGAACGTTATTTTCTTCGTCTTTAAAAACTCGGTATTTCTGGGGTCGTTCTACGCCGTCTAAAGAATGGCGGATACCATGTTCGTCGATCACTTCTGATATGCCGCATAACTTTGCTACTTTATAAATTCTATTGAATCCTGTTATTCTTTGTTTTTTCTCTTGATTAGTGGCGTTTCTGTTCATACTTCCTGTTACTTTAAACTGCCAATCAATCCGTGCGATAGCTCTTCCCTTCAGTGCTTTGGCGATCCAACAAGAAATAAGAAATAACAGCGTATGACCATAGTGCGCTGCGTTAAGAGAAATATTTGGCGCCGCTCTAACTATTACGTTTTTGGTAGTTTTTTTCTTCATTTAAAAATTGCAATACTTAAACTTTTACTTATCATCG
This sequence comes from uncultured Candidatus Saccharibacteria bacterium, assembly GCA_964363855.1. GTDB lineage: Bacteria > Patescibacteriota > Minisyncoccia > Minisyncoccales > CAZWNE01 > JBBTTI01. Next base: position 2,253 of record CAYIJU010000045.1, read on the forward strand.
TTTCCATCCAAGTCCGTATTTCATAATATTGCATGATAAAAATTTTGCGTCACGCGGAACCACACGATTATCGAACTTTTTCCAAGATGTTACATTTGGAATCCATTGATAACCAAGAGAGCACATCTCTTTTCGAAAACCCTTGAGCTGTTTCATAATATCCGCTTTTAATTCCTCATTACTGGTATTATGAGGTTTCCCCTTATGGATGGAGAATTCGTTAATAGCCCCCTTACCATTAAATTCTCGGAATTTTGATTTACTGTTGTAATATTCGCTACCCGGCCTCAACGCAAGGAAATGAAGTTTGATTTCATAACTTGAAATTTTTTTTGCCAATTCAAAAGTTTTTTTCACACTAATGCTGGTGGCTTCTGGTAAATCCAAAATCCAACTAGTGCGAATACGAATGCCGATTTTTTGAGCGAATTTAATAATATTAATCGCCTGCTCATCAAAAAAGTTTTTGCCTAAATTCTTGCGAATATTATAATCGCCGTGTTCAATCCCAAAATGTATCCATCTGCAACCAGCCCCATACATCTCTTTGAGTAACTGCTCATTGATATCAATGATCCGACATAAACATCCCCAAATAATATCTATCCGATTATCTTTTATGGCTTTGCAAATTTGCCTGACGCGGTCTGGGTCATTAGAAAAACTATCATCTAAAAAGATAATTTTATAAGCCCCTAAACTTGCCAGATGTTTAATTTCTGACAAAACTAACTGAGGATGGGCAGCCCTCCAAGAACCCACGTAGCTAGGTGTAATACAAAATTTACAACATCCGGAACAACCCCTACTGGAAATAATCGAATGAACATCTATGTATTTGTCAAATTGGCATAGTTTTCTATCAGCAATCGGTCCTGATACAGGAAATAAATTATAGATATTTTCTCTTTGTGCCGTAAAAACCGGTTTTGAACGACTTTTGCGTGTAATAATGTTGGGATTGGTTTCTAATAAGCGTAAATTCTTATATTTGAACAAATCAGCCAATATTATTTCTGGTTCGCCGACAACACATCCGTAAAGCATAGGAAATTTATTCAATGTCTCGTAGGGAAAATAACTTGCCAATTGGCCGACAAGTAAAATATAATCTGCTCTTTTTGATATTGCAGAAAATAACTCATCAAAACCCTTAATAGCTTTTGATGAATATAAGGGTATTAAGTAATCAAAAACTACAAACGCTACTCTATAATTAAACTTCAAATCGTTTATTGCCTTAATGCCAAAATGATCTAAGTCGATGAAAGAAACATCGTTATGATTATGTTTTATCCAAGTAGCAAGTGTTAGTGCATCAGCCGGCTCAATTAAAATAGCGGGGTCATTTTGTGGAACATTTGGTGTACTTACTATTAAATAATTAATATTGTTAGCCATAGCGTTTTTATATATTTACTTCAAAAGTAAGAAAATTTTTCATCGCGTTATCTTTTATTCTACAACACTAAAAAACTTTAGTCAAAGTGTCAAAAGTATATATATTAAAAAAATTCTTTTTAAAGAGCGAGCCCGCCCGAAGCGCCAGGCGAGCAAAAAAGCACTAGAAAATTTTTCCGTTTCAGTTTCAGCGTTTGAGGTTCTTCCTCTTTGATTTATGTATTAAATTTGGTAAGATAATAGAGAAAGTTTGAACTGGTTTATTTTGAGCATATATGAAACTACTATTAATGTCATTATTTGATTGGTTTGGTTCGGGTATTACTACCTTTGGTTTTTTGAAAGAATATAAAATAAAGGAGGGCGATATAGTTATAGATTGCGGGGCATATCTTGGTTTTTTTGCTATCTACGCAGCAAAAAAAGCCGGCGAAAAGGGAAGGATTTTTGCCTTTGAACCTGATCCTAAAAATTATAAAATTTTGGAGCGTAATGTCAGTCTTTCCGGCCAAAAAAATATCACGATTATAAACAAGGCCTTATTCAATAAAACTGGAAATTTAAGCTGGAATAGCAGCTCCACGCGTTCTTCGTATAAAAATAATGGCCCTGAAGAAAATAAAGTTTTTTGCGCCACGCTAGACAGCGAATTGGAAAGATTAAATATTAATAAAGTTGATTTTATAAAAATGGATATCGAAGGGGCGGAAATAGAGGCTTTAGAAGGAGCTAAAGATACGATGATTAAAACATCTTCCATGGCTATTGCTTGCTATCATAAAAGAAACGGCATAACGACAAATAAAATTCTTGAGCCGATTCTTAAAAAAATTGGCTTTGCTTTAAGGGTTGGATTTTTTTTACACCCCACTTTGTATTGTAAAAAATAGCTGTATACTAAAATAATGGATAATAAAGTTGTTTCCATCGTCGATTTTTCGGAAATTTTAATAGATCGGGATGAATTTAAAGAAGCTCTAGTTAGCTCTCTTAAAAATGCCGTGGAAAAGATTTATCTGCAGGTCATGACTTTTGAAGGAGACAAGGTTGGTAACGAGATTTTCGATATTCTGATTGAAAAAGCCAAAAAAGGAGTAGAAGTCAGCGTGCTAATAGATAGTTATATAAATTTGTATATAAACGACACTTTTATATTTTTTCCTTTCACTAATTTCAAAAATTTTCTGCGGGCCAGAAGAGAACATAAATTTACTTTTAAAAAAATAAAAGAGTTAGAATCTGCCGGCGGCCGCGTTAAATTAATCCATCCGTTAGATCATTGGGGCGCAAAATTATTCTTTCGCAATCATAAAAAACTGATAACTATTGATGGAAAAGAATCTTATATTACGGGATTTGGCTTGAGCGAGCATAATTTTAACTGGCATGATTTCGCATTTAAGATAAACAACAAGGAAATAACGGAATCTCTTGAAAAGGAATTTTTAAATGATTTAAGCGGCCATTGCTTAGCGGAATCATTGGAAACAAAAATAGGCGCAGAACAAGTTTCGCTTTTAAGACAGGATAAGGAAAATAATATTAATGAAATAGATGAATGTTTAATTCGCCTGATAAGCGAAGCCAAGGAGTCAATATTTATTGAAAGTCCCTATCTTTCCATAAAAAAGATTTTTAACGCCATAAAAAATGCTTCTATTAGAGGCGTAAAAATAAAAATTATCCTTCCCGGTAAAAACAATCTTTTATTCTATAAATGGTTAAGCTCTTATTACAAAAATATTTTTGAAAGAAAAAATATCGAGCTTTATTGGTATATAAAATTTAACGGCATGACTCACCTGAAATGTTCGGTGGTTGACAGAAAGTTCAGCATTTTTGGTTCTTCAAATTTTAGCGAATTGAATTCGCTTTCAAAAGAATTGTCTCTTTTCGTTGATAGTCCGAATGTTGCGGAATTATTAGTTAAGAAGATTTTTGAACCTGATATTGCTAATTCGCGCAAAGAGTCTTTTGAAAATAATTTTGAAATAAAAAAAATTTGGTCTAATTTGCTGTGGGGCGCTTTCAGTTCATTCTTTTTTGTATTAAAGTTCCTTTTAGTGGTGAAGAGTCGAAGAGATAAATCTCTTCTTCATCTTCGCTAACGCTTGATAAATAATCGGGCCCTTAGTTCAGTGGTAGAACGCCTCATTTGCAATGAGGAGATCGGGAGTTCGACTCTCCCAGGGTCCACAT
>CAYIJU010000046.1:0-5803 GCA_964363855.1 uncultured Candidatus Saccharibacteria bacterium
TTGATGCATTAAAAGATTTGAAGAAAAAATTTAAACTAGCTATTATTTCCAATATTGATGATGATTTATTCGTTTTCTCAAATAGACACTTAAAAGTTAAATTCGATTATATAATTACCGCCGAACAAGCAAGAAGCTATAAACCGTCTTTAAATAATTTTAAAATTGCTATTTCTAAGATAGGTATTCCATCTGAAAGGATTTTGCATGTTGCTCAGAGTATCTATCATGATATAGTTCCCGCAAAAACATTAGGCATATCAACTGTTTGGGTTAATAGAAGAAAAGGGAAAGAGGGATTTGGGGCAACGCCTCCGGCGGACAGTCAACCCGATCTTGAAGTGCCAGATTTAAAGAAGTTAGTTCAAATAATCGGATTATAATTTGTAATCGTCCCGAGACCCGATGTCGGGACGATGATATAGATATGCCTTATAGAAAAGAACAATTCGTTACCGGTGAATTTTATCACATTGTGATTAGGGGGATCGACGAGAATAAGATTTTTAAAGATATTAATGATCATTATCGCGGAATTTTTTCAATATACGAATTTAATAATACAAAAGCGGTAGCAATTAAGGATAGACGTAAAGCTCGTCTCCATTTCAAAAAAATTTTTAAGAAAGCTGAAGAAAATCCGCCTCTTTTTATAGATTATAGAGATAAGTTGGTGGAATTAGCGGCCTTCTGTTTTATGCCGAATCACCTTCATTTATTGATAAGACAATTAAAAGACGGAGGGATTACTAAATTTATGAGAAAACTCGGCGCAGGTTATGGAGGATATTTTAATACTAAATATAAACGCAAGGGGCATGTTTTTCAAAATACCTTTTTTGCTATCCATATTAAGAACGATCGTCAGTTGAAAATAGTTTTCGCCTATATTCATAGCAATGCATTATCTTTGATAATGCCAAAATGGAAAGAAAGAGGTATTAAAAATTTAAAGAAAGCTATTCGGTTTATAGAAAATTATAAGTGGTCAAGTTATCAAGATTATATTGGCAGACAGAATTTTTCGTCAGTTACAGAAAGGAAATTTTTACTGGAACTAATGAGCGGAGAAAAAGGTTGTAAAAATTTTATGGAAGATTGGTTAAGGTATCGGGGTAAAGTTAAAGAAGGGGAATTTAACAAACTTATGTTAGAATAAAATCGTCCCGACATCGGGTCTCGGGACGCTATAAGTTATAAAATATGCGACAATCACAATTATTTACAAAAACAATTAAAGAAGCGCCGAAAGACGAAGTTTCTGTTAACGCCAATCTCTTAACCAGGGCAGGTTTTATTTATAAAAATTCGGCCGGCATATATTCATTCTTACCGCTGGGTTGGCGGGTGATTCAGAAGATCGCTTCAATAGTACGCCAAGAAATGAATGCCATCGGCGGACAGGAAATGTTTATGACTGCGCTTCATGACAAGCATTATCTCCAGGCGACGGGACGCTGGGGAGTTGACGTCGTTTTTAAAGTAGCGGAAGCAGGAAAAAAAGAGCCGACCTTTAATCTCAGTTGGACGCATGAGGAAATAATATCTGAAATTGCGGCGAAATATATAAACTCTTATAAAGACTTGCCATTTTCCGTTTACCAGATCCAAACTAAATTCAGGAATGAGCCAAGGGCAAAGTCAGGCCTTTTACGCGGAAGGGAATTTTTGATGAAAGATCTTTACAGCTTTCACACATCGGAAAAAAATCTGTTTGAATATTATGATTTGGTGGCGAAATCTTATAAAAAGATATTTGAGCGGTGTGGACTTGCTTCCGTTTATACACTGGCTGCCGGAGGTGATTTCACTCTGAATAATACTCACGAATTCCAGGTTCTATGCGACGCCGGAGAAGATACGATTTATGTTTGCGAAAAATGCGGATATTCAGAAAATAAAGAGATCACTAAACTTGAGGACGGAGTAGAATGTCCTAAATGCGGCGGACTGATAAAGGAGAAAAAATCCATAGAAGTCGGTAATATATTTCCCTTGGGAACGAAGTACTCGGAAGCCTTTAATCTTAAATTTTCCGATGAAAATGGCGTAAAAAAATACGTAGTGATGGGCTCTTACGGCATCGGCTTGGGAAGAGTCATGGCGACCATAGTCGAAAAGTTTTATGATGAAAAGGGGATTATTTGGCCAAAAGAAGTGGCGCCATTTCAGGTTCATCTTATTGAGATTAAGAGTTCGGCCAAAAAAATCTACGAAGATTTAATTAAAGCAGGAGTTGAAGTATTATATGACGACAGAGATAAATCGGCCGGAGAAAAATTTGCCGATGCCGATTTGATCGGAATTCCGATAAGGATGGTTGTCAGCGAAAAAACTTTAAAAGAGGATTCGGTGGAAATAAAAGAAAGAAATAAAAAAGAAACAAAGCTTGTAATGTTAAGAAGCTTAGCTTCTGAATTAGAAGCTAAGCTTCTAAGTTAAGATGTTAAAACTATTAGATAAAATTTTGTCTTTTTTTTCAGAAGACCTGGCTATTGATTTGGGCACGGCTAATTCTTTGGCTTATGTTTCGGGCAGGGGAATTGTTATACAAGAGCCATCAGTGGTGGCGGTCAATCAAAAAACCGGCCAGGTTTTGGCTATTGGATTGGAGGCTAAAAAGATGGTTGGACGCACTCCGGCGCATATTGTGGCTACAAGACCGTTAAGAGCCGGCGTTATTTCCGATTTTGAAGTGACGGAGCAAATGTTGAGGTATTTTATTGAAAAAGCCCAAAAAAGAAAATTTATTTTCAGTCGGAGGCCCAGAGTTATTATCGGCATTCCCTGCGGCGTGACCGAAGTTGAGAAAAAAGCGGTTATTGACGCCGGCAGGTCAGCCGGAGCCAGGGAAGTATTTTTGATTGAAGAACCGATGGCTGCCGCCATCGGAGCTAAGTTGCCGGTTCAGGAAGCCGGCGGAAATTTTATTGTTGACATTGGCGGGGGAACAACCGAAGTGGCGATTATCTCTTTGGGTGGGATTGTCCTTTCAAAAAGTTTAAGAATTGCCGGCGATAAGCTTAACGAGGATATTATTCAATTTGCTCAAGAAGAATTTAAATTATTAATCGGAGAAAGAACGGCTGAAGGATTAAAAATTGGCATAGGATCGGCTTATCCGATCAAAGAAAAAAGAGAATTGCCGATGAGGGGCAGAAACTTAATAACCGGACTGCCGGAAGAGATTATGGTTTCCGACGAAAATATCCGTCGGGCTTTGGAACGGTCGGTAAAACAAATTGTGGCCGAAGTAAAGCTGGCGGTAGAACAAACGCCGCCGGAATTATTGGCAGACGTTATGACAAACGGCATTTATCTTTCCGGCGGCGGATCTTTGTTGCGCGGGTTGGATGTTTTAATTCAAAAAGAAACCAAAATGCCGACCAAAGTTATAGAAGACCCGATGACGGCCGTGGTTAGGGGAGCGGGAATTGTTTTGGAAAATTTAGACAGCTTGGAAGAAGTTTTGGTGGAGACAGAAGAGCTTGAGCCACCTAGGTAACACTGTAGATGTTTGACATCAACTCGTAGATGTCAAACATCTACAGTCATTAATAGTTATGTTAACTGAAGAAGAGGTAAAACATATTGCTAAATTGGCTAGGCTAGGGTTAACCGAGAAAGAAGTGGAAAAATATCAGAAAGATCTTTCTGATATTTTGGGTTATGTTGAGAAATTAAAAGAAGTTAATATTGAGGGCGTGGAGCCGACAAGCCATTCTGTTCTGCTGGAGAATATAACAAGAAAAGATGAGGCTTTAAAATTTGAGAAAAAATTGATAGAAGGCCATCTAAAAGTAAAATCAGTATTTTGATGAATATTATCGGACTAACAATTAAACAGACGCATGAGGGTTTGATAAAAAAAGAATTTTCGGCAGTGGAAATAGCCAAAGATTTTTTGGATAAAATCAAAAAAGATGATAAAAAAATTAATGCCTTTTTAACGGTGACCGAAGACTTGGCCTTAGCCCAAGCAAAAGCGGTTGATGAAAAAATAAGTAAAGGCGAAGAAATTGATATTTTAGCCGGTGTGCCATGTTCATTAAAAGATGTTTTTATGGTTGAAGGAATAAAATGTACGGCCGGGTCAAAAATTTTAGAAAACTACATTGCTCCTTATGACGCCACTGTTGTTAAAAAACTGAAAGATAGGGGAGCGGTGATTTTGGGAAAGAATAATACGGACGAATTTACTATGGGTTCGTCAGGTGAAAATTCAGCCTTTGGCCCAACAAAAAATCCTCACGATTTGACGAGAGTTGCCGGCGGTTCTTCTTCCGGTCCGGCAGCGGCCGTGGCCGGCGATATGGCGGTTTTTGCTTTAGGTACAGATACGGGCGGTTCTATCAGACAGCCAGCTTCTTTTTGCGGAATAGTTGGGCTAAAACCCACTTACGGAGCGGTTTCCCGTTACGGCGAAATAGCTTATGCCTCATCTCTGGATCAAGCCGGGACGATGACCAAAACGGTGGAGGACTGCCAGATTGTTTTTGATGCAATTAAGGGCAAAGATCAATTAGATTCTACTTCGGTTGAATCTAAAATTTCCAATTATCAATTTTCAATTTCCAATTTGCGTATCGGGATTCCGAGAGAGTATTTTGCTAAGGGAATAGATGGGGAGGTTGAAAAAATCATCAGAAATGCTATAAAAAAATACGAAAAAATGGGCGCAAAAATTGAAGAAGTAAGCTTACCCCACGCAGAATATGCTTTGCCATGCTATTATATAATTGCGCCATCAGAAGCCTCGGCAAACTTAGCTCGCTATGACGGAATTAAATTTGGCCATTTGGCAGACAAGGCCAAAAACTTATTAGATGTTTATTTACAGAGCAGGGAAGAGGGATTTGGACCGGAAGTAAGAAGAAGGATTATGTTAGGGACATATGTATTATCCGCAGGTTATTACGATGCTTATTATGTCAGGGCTCAAAAAGTAAGGACTTTGATAAAAAAAGATTTTGAAAAAGTTTTTGAAAAATGCGATGCTCTTTTTGCGCCGGTATCGCCCTTTCCGGCCTTTAAATTGGGAGAAAAGATTGATGATCCCTTAACGATGTATTTGTCTGACATTTTCACCATTTCCATAAATTTAGCTGGCTTACCGGCCTTATCTCTGCCTTGTGGAAAAACAGAGAAAGGATTGCCGGTTGGTCTGCAAATTATTGGCAAGCATTTTGAAGAAGAGAAAATTTTAAATATCGCCAAAATTTATGTCTGATATTTTAAATCTTATTATTTCGCCGCCTTTCGCTAAATTATTGATATACCCCGAGATTGCTTTTTTGGCGATAACTCTATTTTTTGTTGTTTTTATTACTTTCGCTTTGATCAATACCAGTTGGTTAAACTGGTATATTCTGCGCGACTTACAGGAATTTTTTCGGCGGCGGCCCTACGGAACGAAAAAAGTTATCAAAGATTGGAATAAAATTAAAGCAAGATTAGATACCGGTTTGGAGGCAGAATACAAATTAGCCATTTTAGAGGCTGATTCAACAATGGATGAGGTCTTAAAAAGAATGGGTTTCGGAGGAGCAAGTTTGGGGGAAAGATTGGATAAATTGACGGCGGTTTCTTTGCCGAATTTAAATGAAGTTCGTTTGGCTCATCAAATCCGCAGCAATGTGGTTCACGACCCTGATTATAAATTAACTCTAGACGAAACAAAAAAAACCATTGCGATTTTTGAAAAAGCTCTGGTTGATTTACAGGCGCTCTAATTTTTGTTATAATATTTATCGCGGGGAAGAGGTCCGGTGATCTCGTAGGTCTCATAAGCCTGAGGGGAGGG
>CAYIJU010000047.1:0-5691 GCA_964363855.1 uncultured Candidatus Saccharibacteria bacterium
ACATATCACTTATATACTATCAAATTTGTGAAACTATGGCAACAGAAATAAACATTGGGGAAAATATAAAGAAGTATCGGAACAAACTGGGCTTATCCCAAGAGGATTTTGCTAAGAAATCCGGCGTTAAATATACTACTCTGACAAAAATTGAAAGTAATGTAATCAAAAAGCCATCCGTGCTTATTATGGCGAAATTAGCCAAAGCATTAGGAGTTTCAATTGAAGACTTAATAAAATAAATATGAGTGAAGAAATTTTAAAATTAAAAAAGGAAATAGAACGATTAAAGAAAGCCGTGAAAAAGCATCGGTATGGTTTAGTTTGGATGGATGTTCCAGAAGCATTTGAAGATGATGTTGAAAATAAATTACCAATCCTTAAAGAAGTGCCGAAACTTGCTATAAAAAATAAAGACAACAAGCAAACGCATATTTTAATTGAGGGTGATAATTACCACGCCTTATCTTGTCTTAATTACACGCATAACGAAAAAATTGATGTTATTTATATTGATCCACCGTATAACACTGGTTCAGACGGTTTTCGTTATAAAGACAAAAGAATCATTGATAAATACCCCGATGGAACGGATGTACCAATAGAACATCCATTTAGACATAGTTATTGGCTTTCGTTTATGTCAAAGAGGTTAGAATTATCGAGGGATGTTTTAAAAGACTCTGGTCTCATCTTTATAAGTATTGATGACAATGAATTTGCACAATTAAAACTCTTGTGCGATGAAATTTTTGAACCAAATAATTTTATTTCAGTGATAGCTCTAAGAGTTAGCCCTCCAAATGGTGTAAAAACTACTCATGCTAAGAAAACAATAATCAAAGAGAAAGAGTTTCTTTTGGTCTATGCGAAAAATAAAGATAAGGTGATATTTACTCCTCAATTTAAAAGAGCTGATAAATGGGATAAACATTTTAATTCTTTTATAAATAAGCCCAGTAATGATTATAAGTCTTGGTCAGTAATTCCTTTAACAAAAAAATTAGAAGAACTTGGTTTAGAAGCAAATTTAGAAAATATAGATTTCCTAGAATTTATTTCAAAAAATGCTGATAATATTTTTCAGCCAGTTGGGTTAGCAAAAATAAAAAATATAGAAAAATATAACAAGGAAAAGATAGTTCCGATTGATGGAATGATTGATTACTATGCATATAAGGGAAGGCAGGTTCAATTATTATCAAAAAGTTTGAAAGAAACTCCCGAAGGATTTACCTTGTCTAGGCTTGTATGTGATCTTTGGACCGACATAAGTTTTAATAATTTATTTCAAGAAGGAGGCGTTGATTTAAAATTTGGTAAAAAACCCGTAGAACTCATTAAAAGAATTATTAAATTATCTACACAAGACAAAAACTCTCTAATTTTAGATTTTTTTGCGGGGTCTGGGACAACAGGCGAGGCAGTTATGGATTTAAATAATAGCGATAATGGCAAGAGGCAATTTATTTTAGTGACCAATAATGATGAAGTAGTAAATGGGAAAAAACATAAGATTATGTCTGATTTGTGCTACCCAAGAATAAAAAATGTAATTCGTGGTTATAATAACAAAAAAGGTTTGGGGAATTCTATAAAATATTATAAAACCGCATTCATCGGCAAAAATAATATCTTAAACGCCACAGATCAAGATAAAATTGAACTTGCTCACAATGCCGGGGAATTATTGGCAATTGCTGAAAATACATTAGAACTGATAAAACAAAATACATACTACCAGTTATTTGAGGAAGAAAATAAAGGAAAATATACTGCTGTATATTTCCGTGAGGAATTAGATAAATTTGATGAATTTACAGAAATGGTCAAAAAATTAAAAAAACCAACAACGATTTATGTTTTTAGTTGGGGCGATGAAGAATTTTTTGACGATTTTTCCGATATAGACGAAGTGAAAGTAAAAACGATTCCTTTGCCTATCTTAGAAATATACAAGCAAATTTATAATCTTAGCGCGGAATAATATGTTTAATTCTTTACCATTTCAACAAGATACGATAGAAAAATTATTTGCTACTTTAACGGAGCTGTGGAAAAAAGATGGCAAACAATTGCCGTTAGTTTTCAAATCGCCAACAGGAAGCGGAAAAACCTTTATGATGGCGCATTTTGTCCGTGGTCTGAATAAATTGCCTAACTGGGATATGGATAAGGCATTTATTTGGATTACTTTTAGCGACGACCTTGCAATGCAAAGCAAGAAAAAGTTTGAAGAATATTTTGAAAACACTCTTGAAAATAATTTACTAATTGTAAATGACATCAACAGAGGCAAAATGTTTAAAAACGATATTCTGTTTTTAAATTGGCAAAAAGTTGTTTCTCGAGCAGCCGAGAATAGAATATTGCGAAGGCCTGACGATGAATTAATGGTTAAAGAAAGTGGAAAATATTTTGAAGATTTTATAGATGGCACAAAAAAAGATAATCGTTCGATTATTTTAATAATAGATGAGGCGCACACAAATGTTACGCCTGACTTAGCGCAACAAATTATAGATTATATTGATCCAAAAATTGTAATTCATGTAAGCGCCACACCAAAACCCGAAATTGTTGCGAAAGCCGCTGATTTAAATAGCTATGTGACAACAGACAGAGCAAGGGTTATATCGGAAGGTTTGATAAAAGAGAAAATTATTACCCAGACAGATGAGGATCTGAAACAATTTAAAGGAAAAGATTTAGATGAAGTACTTTTAGATCTTGGCTTAGAGAAGAGAGAGGAACTAAAACAGGAATTTGAAAAACTTGGCAAAAAAGTTAATCCGCTTTTGCTTATTCAGTTACCAAACGACGACACCGAGCGCGTACAGGCAGGCGAAAAAACCAAAGAGCAAATTACAAGTGATTATTTAAAAAAGAAAGGAATAAAAGAAAATAAGATAGCGCGTTGGTTTGATAATTTTCCAAAGCCAGATGGGATTGAAGACAATGAAGACGATTATGATGTTTTGCTTTTTAAACTTGCGGCCGGTACCGGCTGGGATTGTCCGAGAGCCAGTGTTTTAGTGATGTTTAGAAATGTAAGAGTGGAACAACGGTATATTCAAACAGTTGGCAGAATCTTAAGAATGCCGGAGCCAGATTTGAAAGAAGATTATAAAAGTAATCCGAATTTGAGAGTTGGCTATTTGTACACGAATTACAATAGAAAAGATATAACTGACAATTGGATTGATAAAACGCAAAATAAACCGGCAGTTTATATTTCAAAAAGAAAAAAGGGGGTAAAGAATATTCCACCCTTGCAATCAGCTTATGTTTCGCGGGTTGATTATGGAGATTTAAGCAATTCTGCGGAATTTCAGGCGAGTTTCATTAAGTCAATGAATGATTTTTTTGGAATTGATAAAGATGATATTTTTGGAAAAGCAGAAAAGAAATTGGCCAAAAAAGGATTTGATTTAGATTCTTCAATTACTAATCAAATAATTGTTGATGCACAATTCGAAGATTACGACAGAATCAATTTTGAATTCCAGAAACAAGGTCACGATGTATCTTTGGAAATGTCCCAAAATGATGTTGAAAAAACATTTAATTATTTGTGCTTCCATTTGTTAAAAGAACAGACAGAATATAAGGCAAAAATAACTAACATCGCGCGATCTTGGAGTCCGCTAAAATCTGCTATCAGGGTTTGGTTCAAAAGTGTTTTAGGTGAAAATAGCGATTATTATTACCGAGTTTTTATTAAGGATATACAAAAAGATGCAGGTAGTGTTTTTCGTCCAGCCCTTACGCAAGCTCTAAAAAACTATAGACCAATTTTAGAAAAGTTATTAGCCGAAAGAGCAAAAAAGAGCGAAGAAAAGGAAGCTCCAATTTTTACCATCCAAGAAAGTTATAGCTATACAGAAGATTACGAAAATCTACCCACATCGCTTAATGTCTTAGAAAATTTTTACATAAGAAAAGATTACGATGGAAAACCAAACGAAGTTGAATTTATTAATTACATTGATAGCAAGAGAAATAAAATAGATTGGTGGTTTAAGCAAGAAATAGGTCAAGAATACTTTGCAATAAAATACTTTAATACCGCCGATCAAAAATTTTCTCTTTTCTATCCGGATTGGATTATAAGATTTAAAGACGACAAAATCGGAATTTTCGATACGAAGAGTGGAAGAACTGCCACAGACACTGAGGGCAGAGCACCGGCCTTAGCCGAAAAATTAAAAGAGCTGGGAAAAAACTTTGTTGGCGGAATAGTTTTGAAAGAAGGCGGTATTTGGCATTATAACAACTCGAAGGATTATAAATATATTCCGGGCAAGTTAGATAAAAATTGGAAAATATTTGAGGATTTATTTAGTAAATAGTTGATATGATTTCAGAAGTTACCAAAAGAAATATTTTTGATGAGTTGAAAATTCGCAATACGAATTGGTCGGGACGGCTAGATGAAGTTGAGTTTCTTAATCGTCTTTTTGATATTGAAAATTTACCTACAACAGATGGCCGGTTTCAAAATATGCGAGGTGATATCTGGCAACACAGAATAAACAACAATGACTGGGACGTTTGGTGGATTATCTCTGATACCCGTCTCAATCTAATGAGCGATGACGATACTTTCTTGCGGTTTATAACCGAAACAATACACCCAGTTGTCAGAAATGACGCGAAAGAAGTTTCAGAATTGTTGAATGTTTTTAACGGGCATCTTGCCGCCGATGGTTGGAAGTTAGTTGAGAAAACAAGAATATCTAACAAGCCGATTTATGTAGCAGTTGAATTTAAGAATGACTTCGAATTTAGGAATGAAGAGGAGGTAAGCGAAAAATACGCAGGTGATCAATTAAAAAAATGCACAGATAAAATAGTCCGTAATGATTATGAGGGTGCGGTAAGTAGTGCAAGGGCGTTTGTTGAGGGTGTTTTTTTCGATATTTATAAGAGAATTACTGGAGAGGAAATGCCCCAAAGTGGCGATTTACCAGATAAATATAAATTGATCAAAAACCTACTCAAGCTTTCTCAGGAACAATCGCCAGATAAAAGCTTTAAGTCAATATGCGACGGTTTCTCAAAAATTGTTCATGCGATTGATAACTTAAGCAACTCCATCGGTGATAGACATATACCATCAACCAAGCCGGAATTATATGAAGTTGAGTTTTGTATCAATTCTGCAAAAATTATGGCTGATTTTCTCTATGGACGACTACAACGAGAATATCAAGGTAAAGAAAATTTATTTGATGGCTTAATAGCGATATTGGATTCAGATAATAAAAGAGCTTTATCAGGAGATGAATTGCGAGCCGATCCGGCAATAGCCGCTATTCTTGAAAAATGTGATGAATATATAATTTCTCTTTTGAAAAATAAATTTATTGATGATTATCAAATAGATTCATTTAAACAAAACGACATATTTTTTGCAGGAATGCGAATATTTTTTGATAAACTTTCAAAAAGTTATTTCGAAAAAATTTACAATAAGTGTAAAGACAATAATCAAACATTACCACCCTACGGTGGCTTAAAATATTTTATGAACGATGTATTGCAGAAGAAACCTGATTATTTGAGTAAGGTGCATAATGATTTTTTGAAAGTGAATAAACCAAAAATAGAAGTTCCTTTTTGAAAGTTTAAGTGGCGCGCCAGTTTCACTGGCACGAAATTCGGCGGCGGCGGAAAAGCGAGGGCGGG
>CAYIJU010000048.1:0-5580 GCA_964363855.1 uncultured Candidatus Saccharibacteria bacterium
CCAGCTTTGGATAGCATTGCGCTGGATCAGGTCAAATTCATTTTTAAACGGCCTCGGGCTGCTAAAGATTGTCAACATAGTCTTTTATTCTTAATTTTAAACCTTCTTTTAAATTATATTTTGGCGCCCAGCCGAAAGTTTTTTTTATTTTAGAACAATCCAAACAATATCTTATCAGTTCGCCGGCGCGGTCCGGTAAATAAATCGGTTCGGCTTTTTTACCCAATAATTTAGCAATTTTTTTATAGACATCGTTAAGAGTTATTTCTGTCCCCGAACCTACATTAAAAATAGGGTCTGGATAGTTAGGCGACAGTTTAAGCGCTAAAAGATTAGCCCTGACGACATCGTTAATATAAATATAATCCCGGGTTTTATTACCGTCTCCCCACATTTCTGCCTGCTTATTGGAATATAATTTACGGATATAATCTGCCATAGCTCCCTTAACCTGCCTGGGCCCGTAGACAGTGGCGTATCTTAAAATAATGTAAGGCAAGCCGTAGGTTATCTTGAAAAATTTTAGATAATTCTCAACGGCGTTCTTAGCGATTGCGTATGGAGATGTTGGTTGTATTATTTCCGATTCTTTAATTGGTAATTTTTTGGTATTGCCGATAAAACCCGACGAAGAAAAAATAACTTTTTTTACTCCATATTTCCGGGCATTATTTAAAAGATTAACTGAGCCAACGATGCTATCCATATCTAAAAGAGGACTGATGACCGATTTTGGAACTAAAACGTTAAAGGCAAAATGATAAACAATTTCCGGTTTTTCTTTTTTGAAAATATTTTCAAGCGCCAAATCGGCAATATTAATTTTGTAAAATTTAGCCTTAAGATTCAAATTTTCTTTCCGGCCGGTTATTAAATTATCAATAATAACTACTTTGGCTCCTTGGCCAATAAGCGCATCAACGGTATGGGAACCGATAAAACCCGCTCCTCCCGTAACTAAAATTTTCTTATTTTTGATATTCATATAATTATTTAAACCAATTATAAAACTTTTTTGGAATATCGGCCCCTTCCAGCCGAGAATAGAACTTCCTGCCTATTTTGGTCTTTAATATTCCGTCTGCTATGGTGGCTAAAAAAATGATAAAAATACCTTTGGCTAACCCGTATTGCCTGATTGTTTTTGGCCGATTATGCGCAATATAGTTATAATTCACCCTATGGAGAATAGTCTCCACTTCTTTTTTATAAAAATTAGCGCTGGGAAACATTTCTTTACAGTAGTAAACTTCATTCCCGTATTTTGTCTGAAAGCCATAATCCGGATCAAACCAAACCTCGTCATTTATTTCCCCTTTTGATTTTAATTCATTATAAAATGCGATGTTAGGATGGATTTTAAAAAATTGGACATTAGTTTCGTCAAATAATTTAAATAATTCAAATGTTTTTTCAAAATCTTCCAATGTTTCGTCGGGCAGGGAAACCATAAAGAAACCGTGCACCCAATAGCCCAATTCTTTACACATTTTAATTGTTTCCTCTATTTTTTCTCTGGTTATTCTTTTGTTAATTCTTTGGAGGATTTTGTCGGAGCCCGATTCTATGCCAAGCCCGACCACATCGCAGCCGGCCTCTTTTAAGTTTTTTAAAACTTCCCGGCTTGTCCCCACCCTGATGTCTATCCTAAATTTGATTTTTAGATTGCTTTCTTTGAGCAAGTCGCAAAATTTTAACACCCTTGCGTCATTTGCCGTAAATAAAGCATCATAGAAGCGAAAGTATCCTATATTGTAATCTGACGACAATTTTTTTAATCTTTTAACTAATTCTTCCGGACTAAGCCCTCTATACATTCTCCCCCATAGTTCGTTGGCGGCGCAAAAAGAGCATTGAAAGGGACAGCCCCTAGAAGCCAACATCGGTAAATTGTTTAGTTTCTGCAATTCATATGGGCTCCCGAGTTCTTTGTATTCCTTCACTTGAGAAAAAATTAACGAATAATCATAATGGAGATTATCAATATCGCTTATCAGGGATCGGTCGGAATTTCTGACAACCTCGCCGTTATTTTTTCTCCAAGTGATACCTAATATTTCCTCAACCGGTTTCCCCTCAATTATTTCCAAAATAGTTTCTTCGCCCTCTCCTCTAACGATGAGATCAATAAACGGATAATGTTCTAATATCGCCCTATCTAGGGCATAAACATGAGGACCGCCTATCACTATTTTACAATTAGGATTGGCTTCTTTCGCCTTGCGGGCAAAATTAAAAACCTGAAACCTTGATTCGGTGTAGCACACCAAGCCAAGAATGTCAGCCACTTTCACTCTGGCAAGCAATTGCTCTTCGGTTATCCCCTGCAAAATTGGTTCCATAATTTCAATCTCGCAGCTACTGTGCTCTTTGATATAAGTACCGATAGAACAAAGACCCAGCGAAGGACCCTCGACTATCCCCTTAAAATTAGGATTTGCTAAAAGTAACTTCATATAACGAGTTTTTTAGAATAAAAAACGAAGTTGAAGATGAAGTCTCTACTTCATCGCCTGACTTCATCGCCCGCTTAAAATGCTTCCTTTTTTAAAACGCCTTGCAAGACCTTTAAAAACATAGCCGCCATCCCCTTGCAAAAAATAATTAACGCTCCGATAAGCCAAAGAATATATTTTTAGGGGAAGATTCAGCCATTTTTTCCGGTTGTATCCCCTATTTATTTTTTCAAGTTCTTCTTGATGGGGAGCCGTACCCAAAAACATTTCCGTTTTAGCCGCCCTATGTCTTCTCATCGCGCCCAAATAATAAGGCAGAAATTTAAATTTTGCTTTTTTTGCCGCCGCCCGCAAAAAAAATTCATAATCCATCGCCAAATGAAGACCGGTGTCCAAATATCCTATTTTTGCAAATAAATCCTTTCTCCAAAATGTGCTTTGGGATCCCAAGGAAATGCCGTCATATTGGTAAACAATCCGGGAAAATTTTGTAAATTTTGATTCTCCGGTTATGTTGTCATTTTCATCAATATCAAAACGATTGCCGAATATTATGTCCGCGTCCGGATTTTTTTTAAAAAAACCTGCCGCCGCTGAAAGAACTCCGGGCAAATATATGTCATCGGAATTTTGACCTCCGATAATCTCTCCTGTTGCCATTCTGAATCCTTTATTCAGACCGTCTGACTGCCCCTTGTCTTTTTCGCTTATCCAATAAGCAAGATATTTTTCGTATTTTTTAATTATACCCGCGCTTTCATCAGTTGAACCGCCGTCAATGATAATAAACTCCAGATTGGGATAATTTTGATTTAAAATGCTCAAAATAGATCTTTCTAAAAATCGTCCCTGATTATAAGAGGTCATAATTATAGAAACCTTTAAGAAAGCCGAGTCTTTTTCTAAAAGAGTTTTTTCGTTAAAAAAAGGCTTAGCGACGAATTCCTTAATTTGCTGTTCGGTATATTTTTTCATATAATTCAAATATTTTTTCGCTCTGACCGCTGTTCAAAAAAAACTTAACACTCTCTTTGGCCCGTTCCCCCATTGATTGCGCCTCTGATTTATTTTTCAACAGACTTATTATTTTTTCGGCAAATTTATCCGGCTGGTTATGTTCGGCTAAAAAACCGTTTATGCCGTCTTTAATAAATTCCGGTATAGCGCCAACCTTGCTTGCCACCACCGTCTTCCCCAGGGCCATTGCCTCTACCAGTATTAACGGCCCGAAATCGCTTGGCCATTGTTCCGGGACAACAACTATTTCGCTTTTTGAAACCAGCTCTAAAACTTCTTCATTTTTTTTCTGGCCGAGAAAATTAATGCGATCTTGAATCCCTAAATTTTCAACCATTTTTTCAATTCTCGCCTTGTCTTGTTCGTTGCCCGTCCCGATAATCATAAATTTTGCATCGGGAAATTCAGATATTATTTTCGGCATAGCTTGAATCAGGATATGCAGACCCTTATATTCAAAAAAGGTCCCGACGAATAAAATAGTATTGGGGATAATTTCGTTTCTTATTTCAGTAAAAGATGGGCTATAAGTATAGATAACCCTGATTTTGTCTGCGGGAATTCCGTGTTTTATGAGGCGGATCCGAGATGTTTCGGTAAAGGTAATAATCCCCTTTAAGCTTTTTACAAAAATTTTAATTATGAATTTTTCAAGAAACTTAGACGGGGAAACGCATTTCAAACAAGGCAATCCTTCTTTTTTATCACATACCTTTCCGTTGTCCAGCCGAAGATTATTTCTCGGACAAATTATAAAATAATCCAAAACGGTGAATACTGCCGGAATCTTCAAAATGTAAGCGCTGATTATCGCCGGAATAGACAAATAGTTTGAATGGAAAAAATGAATAATATCTGGTTTTTCTTTTTTTAAATAGCGAAAAGAATAAATGATTCCCTGCAGGCGGGAAAAAATATTTTTAGACGGTTTTATTTGAAGAATCTTATGAGAGCTGCTGTTTTTATCAAATTCTGTCGTTATAAATATTACCTCTTGTTTTTCTCTCTCAAGCAGCTCGGTTGCCTGTTTACAAACCAACTCTGCTCCGCTCCAAGTCTTATGACATCCCACCAATTGATCTGAAACTAAACAAATTTTCATATTATAAGGTTTCCTTTTTTTTAGTTTCAAAGGCCGAACAATCCCTGCAGACTAAAGGAGCCCTGCCCTGACCTAGCATTTTTCTAAATGTTTTATATTTTTCTCCATTCCATATATCTTTAAAATTTTGTTCAAAAATATTTCCCAATGCTCCGGCTTTTTGAAAATCGCGGCAGCCCGCCTCATTGCCGGTGCAACAAGGAATAACGTGCCCCGTAACAAAAATAAAGGGCATGAGCCAGGCTGTGCAATAATTTACGGGCGGCTTAGCTCCGGGCACATCCCGATTCCATACTAATTTGACGCCTAATTCTTCAGCTTTTCTATCAGCCGCCGAAATAATTTCTTCCGGTATTTCTGTAAATAAATCATTGATTTCTTTAAATTTATGAAGCAGTCTGGTTAATTGAACGGTGGCAATGCTTCCTTGGCTGATTGAATGAGCTAATTCAATATATTGAGGTATTTCATGAATATTCAGCTTATTAATTATACAATGAAAAGCGACTTCGGGAAAATACTTTCCCGTCTCTTTCTTCAGCCGAATAAGATTCCTGATATTATCAGTAACTCTCTCAAAATTAGAACCGACTCTTATTTTTTCATAAGTTTCTTTAGTAGCGGCGTCCAAAGAAATAAAAATCTTGTCTACGCCCATTTCTATTAGTTCCTTAGCGGTTTTGTCGTCTATCAAATAAAAATTATCATAAAGCTCAATGTATATGTTTTTTGATTTAACATATCTAAGCATCTTAATAAAATCTTTATTGAGAAAACTTTCGCCGATACCGGTAAGTCCAACCCATTTTAATCTAGGAAACTGGTCGATAATGCCTTTAAACTCTTCAAAACTCATATCTCTATTTGCCTCCTTCCAATAAGTGCGTTCGCAGATTAGGCATTCAAGATTGCATCTTGTCGTAACCTCAATCTCAAGATATGAAGGATATGGTTGAAGCCAGTATAAAAATTTGATGATAAAAGGATTTTTTGTGCCGTAAAAAA
>CAYIJU010000049.1:0-5519 GCA_964363855.1 uncultured Candidatus Saccharibacteria bacterium
GTTTTAGTTATTTTAAAAAAGTGTTATAATGGTTATGTAAATGGGGACTTGCTTATATTGTAATACTATCACAAAGCATAGTAAATAACTACTATATGCCTAAACGGTCAATTATTTCCGAAAATATAAAGAAATACCGAGCCAAACTCGGTATTTCCCAAGACAAGTTATCTAAACTCGCCGATGTTACCTATAACACAATCATCAAGATTGAATCGGGAGCGACTTATAATCCGCGAGTGGAAACATTAAAGAAAATCGCCGACGCGCTTAAAGTCGGGATTGATGATTTAATGAAATAAATTTTTTATGAAAAAAACAAGACGCACACCCGAAGACAATGAAAAGGCGCAGTTGGAAAACGAGATAGCGAGGCTTAATAAAAAAATTGCCAAATACGAGGCCATAGAATTAAAGCAAAACCGCTTTGGTTTGGTTTGGCTTGATGTGCCGGAAGCGTTTGAAGATGATGTTGAAAACAAGCTCCCAATTTTGGAAGAAGTGCCGAAGCTGGCAATTAATAGCAAAGATAATAAGCCAACTCATTTGCTGATTGAGGGCGACAATTATCACGCTTTGACCTGCCTAAATTACACTCACAAAGGTAAGATTGATGTTATTTACATTGATCCGCCGTATAACACCGGCTCGGACGGTTTTAAATATAAAGACAAACGAATTTTAGAAGAATACCCAGACGGCACGGAAGTGCCGGTTGAACATCCTTTAAGACATAGCTACTGGCTATCTTTTATGAAAAAGCGTCTTGATTTAGCAAGGGATATTTTGGCTAAAACCGGTTTAATTTTTATAAGCATTGACGACAACGAACTTGCGCAGTTAAAGCTTTTATGCGATGAAATTTTTAATGAAAGTAATTTTATTTCAATAATCGCACTCCGTGTTAGCCCGCCAAATGGCGTAAAAACAACCCACGCCAAAAAAACAATAATCAAAGAGAAAGAATTTTTATTAGTTTATGCAAAAAATAAAAGCGAGGTTCAATTTACGCCGCAATTCAAGAGAGCTGAAAAATGGGATTTTCATTTTAATTATTTCATTGAAAAACCAAGCGCAAACCTGAAAACTTGGAAAGTAATAACTTTAAGCGAAAAGTTAAAAGAATTTGACTTAATAGCAGATTTAGAAAACGAAAAATTTTTAGATTTTATAGCCAAAAACGCTGATTGTATTTTTCAACCAGTTGGGTTAGCAAAAATAAAAAATAACCCTAAATATAATCAAGAAAAAATAGTGCCTATTGAAGGGATGAATGATTATTTTGCTTATAAAGGCAGGCAGGTTCAGCTTTTATCTAAAAGTTTAAAAGAAACGCCGGACGGTTTAACATTATCAAGGCTTGTTTGCGACTTGTGGACTGATATAAGTTTTAACAATTTATTCCAAGAGGGCGGGGTTGATTTAAAATTTGGCAAGAAACCAGTTGAACTTGTAAAACGAGTTATTAATATTTCTACCCAGAATAAAAAGGGCGTGATCTTAGATTTTTTTGCTGGTTCTGGAACTGCCGGACAAGCAGTAATGGAATTAAACGCTAAAGACGGCGGCGAACGACAATTCATAATAATTACAAATAACGAAGAAGTTATAAATGGCCAACACCATAAAATAATGACGGATATTTGCTACCCACGAATTAAAAATGTAATAAAAGGCTATAACTCTAAAAAAGGATTAGGTAATTCTATAAAATATTTTAAAACGGCTTTTGTTGGCAAAAACAACATCTTAAAAGCCGATGACGCAGACAAGATTGAATTAGCGCACAATGCTGGCGGTATGTTGGCCATTGCCGAGAATACCTTTGATCCGGTTGAGCAAAATAATTATTGGCAGATTTTTGAAAATAAAAAGCAATATACAGCAGTGTATTTTAGAGAAGAATTTAGCAAGTTTGACGACTTTGTTGAAAGGGTTAGGAAGCTAAAAAAACCGGCAGTTGTTTATATTTTTAGCTGGGAAAAAGAATTTGATTTTAACGACTTTGACGACGATAAAAACATACAAATTAAAACCATTCCGCAACCAATTTTGGAAATTTATAAAAATATTTATAACCTTGTTTAATTATGCCCGCATTTAATCTTTTACCATTTCAAAAGACGGCGAATGATAACTTAAACGAAGCCTTTTTAAGGCTTTGGAAAAAACCAGACCGGCAGTTGCCATTGGTTTTTAAATCTCCTACCGGAAGCGGCAAGACTTTGACCATTGCCCATTTTATAAAAGGGCTTAACCATTTACCGCAATGGAAAATAGACAAGGCGTTTGTTTGGATTACTTTTAGCGATGATCTGGCTATGCAAAGCAGAGATAAATTTAAAGAGTATTTTGAAAACAATTTAGAAAATGCGCTGTTGACCGTAAATGACATAAATAGGGGCAAGCTATACGAAAATGATATTTTATTTTTAAACTGGCAAAAGGTTGTGCAAGATAACGCCACGACCCGAAAATTAAAATTGCGCAAGCCTAAAGACGAAAGATTTAAAAAAGAAAATGGCAGTTATTTTGAAGATGTAGTTGCAGAAACTAAAAAGGCAGGCCGAGAGATTATTTTGTTTGTTGACGAAGCCCACACCCACAAAGCAACCGAACTGGCGCAGGAAATTATTGACCTAATTGACCCTAAAATTATTGTGCATATAACCGCAACACCGAATGACAAGGATGTTGCCAAAGCCGCCACGCTGGGCAGTTTTGTGCCGGTAGATAGAGAAAAAGTTGTTGACGAGGGTTTAATTAAAGAAAAGGTTTTAGTGCAAACTGAAGAAGATTTAAAAAAATACAAAGGTAAGGATTTAGACGACATACTTTTAACCTTAGGAATGACAAAACGGCAAGAATTGGCAGCCGAATTAAGAGCATTGGGTAAGGATATTAACCCGCTAATGCTGATCCAGTTGCCTAACGATGATAAAGAGCTTATGGCCAAAGGAGACAAAACCAAAGAAGAGGTTGTAAGCCAATTTTTAGCTACAAAGGGCATTAAAAAACAACATATAGCTAAATGGTTTGATAAGAAAAAAGAAAACTTAGACTTTATAGCCGACAACGACAGCAAAGTTGATTATATGCTTTTCAAACAAGCCGCTGGCACAGGCTGGGATTGTCCCCGCGCCAGCGTTTTAGTTATGTTTAGGGAAATAAAAAAAGAAACTTTTTATACTCAAACAGTTGGCCGTATTTTAAGAATGGCCGAACCGCAGGCAAAAGAAGATTATAAAAATAATCCGAATTTAAGAACCGGCTATTTATATACAAACTATAAACGAAGCCAAGTTGAACTGCCGGATATAAAGAAAAAACAAATTCCTGATAGGTTTGCTTACCGCAAGCAAGGCATTAAAAATATTAAATTGCAATCGGCCTATATTTCACGTATTGATTATGGCGATATTCCGGCCTCTTCAAAATTTCAAGCGAGCTTTATTAACTCAATGAACGGCTCTTTTGGCATTACCAAAAATGATATTTTAGGGAAAGTGGAAACGAAGCTGAAAAAAGCAGGCATAGATTTAAGCCGCAAGCTAACCAACAGCGTTATTGCCAACGCTAAATTTGAAGACCTTGAGCAAATGGCCTATGAGTTTAAGGAAAAAGGCGTTGATGTTGAATTGGAAATGTCAATCAACGATGTTGAAAAAACTTTTAACTATTTTTGCTATACACTTTTAAAAGAGCAAACTGATGAGCGGGCAAAATACACTAATTTTGCCCGTGCTTGGGGAGTGCTTAAATCAGCGATTCGTGTTTGGTTTCAATCGGCGTTAAGCAAAGACAGCAATTATTATTACAGAATTTTTGTTAAGGATATACAACGGGAAGCGAGCAGTAAATTCAGACCGGCAATAACTAAGGCGTTGGCTGATTTTAAGCCGGTTGCTCAAACGATATTAAAAGATAAAAAGAAAAGGGAAGAAGAAAAGGAAGCTCCGATTTTTGAAATTTCCGAACAATATGATTTTACATCCGATTATGAAAAAGTGCCGCAAAAACTTTGCGCCTTGGATAAGTGTTTTATTCTAAAAAATTATAAGGGCAAAAATAATGAACTTAATTTTATTAAATACCTTGAAGGCAAAAATAAAAAAATTGACTGGTGGTTTAAAAATGGCAATCAAGGCAAAGAGTATTTTGCTATTAGATATTATAACAGCGTTGACGGCAAAGAAGCCTTATTCTACCCCGACTTCATAATACGCTTTAAAAGCGGCAAAATAGGCATTTTTGACCCCAAACAAGGCCAGACAGCCGAAGACCCAGAAACGGCAGACAAAGCTAAAGCGTTGGCCTTAAAACTCAAAGAATTGGGCAAGGGCTATGTCGGCGGGATAACAGTTTTTGAAAACGGCGTTTGGAATTATAACGTCTCAACAAATTATAAATATCAAAAAGGTAGAATAAGCCAAGACAAAAACTGGCAACCTTTTGAAAAATTATTTTAGTTTATGGAAAACAAACAAAAACATCTAGAATTTATACAAAATACCATTAACCGAATGGCGGGTAATTTATTTTTCTTGAGAGGTTGGACAATAACTTTAATAACTGGACTTTTCGCACTATCGGCCAAAGATACAAGCTCCAATTATGTCTTGATTGCGTATTTTTTAGTTTTGATATTTTGGGTTTTGGACGGCTATTTTTTATCACAAGAGAGATTGTTTCGTGCTTTATATAATCATGTCAGAACGCTTGATGAAAAAGATATTGATTTTTCAATGAATACTAATGAATTCAAAAAAGATAAAAATAATTCTTGGCTACAATCAGTATTTTCTTTAACACTAGTGGTTTTCTATTTATCACTTCTTGGAGCTACAACGATAATTTATTTTTTAATAAAGTAATAATATGACGACAACAAAAAGGCAAGTATTTTATAGTTTTCATTACATACCTGATTGCTGGCGTGCTTCACAGGTTCGCAATATAGGTGTTATTGAGGGTAATAAACCCGCTCCTGATAATGATTGGGAAACAATTACAAGAGCGGGAGATGACGCTATCAAAAAATGGATAAACGAGCAAATGAAATATAGGTCTTGCACTATTGTTTTAATTGGTAGCAACACTGCGGGGAGAAAATGGATTAACTACGAGATTATAAAATCATGGAACGACAAAATGGGCGTAGTTGGTATATATATACACGGTCTGAAAAACAGCGATGGCAATATCTCTAACAAGGGGGGAAACCCGTTTGACTACATCACTTTGGGCGATAACGGAAAAAAATTATCCTCGGTTGTGAAATGTTATGACCCCGTTGGTTCTGATAGTAAACAGAGATATGATTGGGTAGCCAAATACATTAGTGCTATCGCTGATGAGTCGGTTAAAATTAGAGAAAACATATAAGGGAGTTTGCCGATCTCCTAATCGGCAAAAATACATAATGCGCGCACGGGAAGGGCGGGGCAAGCATTATACATTAAATTACGACCCCTTTACCCCTCAAAAAATCATTCGCATTAAAAATTTTCGGATTGAAC
>CAYIJU010000050.1:0-1945 GCA_964363855.1 uncultured Candidatus Saccharibacteria bacterium
AAAACCATCAAAACCGGTTCTATCACCGAGGTCAAATTTTTAGTTGTTTTAGCCACCTCTTCTTCGTAAAAATCAGCTAATTTTTGCAGCATGCCGGCTGTTTCCCCCGTCTCCTCGCCAACGCTGATCATTTGAATCAAAGTTTGAGGATAAATTTTTTGAAAATCCTGCAAAGCCTCGGATAATTTTTGGCCCTTGCTGACTTTTCCTACAGCCTGCCTTAATGCCTGCTGATAATAAATATTCCCCAGAGTATCGGCTGTAATCTCTAAGGCCTTGGGAAGATGAACGCCGGCGGCAACCAAAGAGCTCAAGGTTCTGGCGGTATAAGCCGAATTAGTATTTTTGATAATCGGAGAGATAACCGGCAATTTTAAAACTAAGGCGTCTATAATCTTTTTTCCTGTGCCGGTTTTATTTTTTGAAGCTAAAAAAATAAGGAAGGCTGATCCCAATGAAATAATTATTGCCAGATACCATTTTTTAATTAGAAAATCGGCTAAACCGATGACGATTTTTGTGGTAAAGGGCAATTGTATTCCTAGTTCCTTAAAGGTTTGGGACAACTGAGGGATAACCACCACCAGCATTAAAATTCCGATGCCGATCATCGTGGCAATAATAACCGATGGATAGATTAAGGCTCCTTTGATTTTTCCCTTTAAATCATTTTCTTTTTCCATCTGCAAGGCCAGTGTTTTCAAAACATCTTCCATCATCCCGCCTTCTTCCCCTGATTTGATCATATTTTGGAAAAGCAAAGAAAAAATACCAGGATATTTCGCCACTGCCTCGGAAAAATTTTTGCCGCAGGTTATTTCCTCTTTAATATTTAGAATCGCTTTTTTAAATTTATCATTTTTGGTTTGGCTGGCTAATGTTTCCAAGGCCCTTGGTAAGGGCAGACCGGCAGAAATCATCACCTGCAAATTTCTGGTGAAAAACATTTTTTCTGACAAAGAGGGACCGAAAAAAGATAATGACAAATTATTTTTCCGACCGGATTTGTCCTTTGTTTCCAACCGAATCAAAATCAAGCCCTGCTCCCGCAGAGTCCTGGCCAGTTGCCTTTCATCTTTCGCTTCCATCTCCCCTGTTTTATCCTCTCCGGCTGAAGTTTTTGCCGTGTAAAAATATTTTGCCATTATCTATTTTTTAATTAACCCGCAAAAAATATTCCTGTAACAATCTCTACAAAGATGGAATTTTTTTACCATACTCCTCCTTGGCGGACTGAATAAAATCGCGCCGAATTCTTTTAATTCCTTTTTACATTTATCACATTTCGGTCTGATTGCCATATTATTTATTTTATACCACTTACTTAGAAGCTAAGCTTCTAAGTTATCCTTTGGCTCATATTTTATAATTTCCATTAATTCTTTCCTTTCTTTGGCGTTTGTTAATACATCCCCTGCGAAAGTCTGGTATTTTTGTATGTTTGCAAATTGATTAAGAATAATTTCTTTATCACAAAATTCCTCAATCTTACTTATTTGATTGTACTCCATCCAGCTTGATTTAAAAAAGTTGTTTTTAATTTGATGGACTCTATTATTTAAATTAACGTAGGCGCTAGCATATAATAGATATTCATCCGAATCAATATGATTTGCTTTGAATGTTCCTTGGAATAAAGAGCCGCTCCGTTGATATTTTTTATTAAAATAATTCGTATAGCCAGACCCCAAACGATGCATAAATTTTTCAACACCACGATCTATAAGCTGTTTCAAAATAAAGTGAAAGTGATTAGGATTAAGACAATAACAAACAAAACTTACTAACTTTTCCTTAGAAGCTAAGCTTCTAAGTGAGTCGTCTTTGCGAAACGATGCTACATGTAAACCTCCGATTGGATCAAGAATATTAAATTCTTTCATGCTCAGAAAAAATCTTTCTAATTCTAAATTGTTAGTGAATATTTCTCTTTTTTCTACTCCTC
>CAYIJU010000050.1:2045-5486 GCA_964363855.1 uncultured Candidatus Saccharibacteria bacterium
TGTTATCCCTTGGACGGCTTTAATAAAGCCGTCTTCGATCATTGTCATCATTCCTTCTTTTTGAGCCTGGGCTTGAATTTGGTCGGAAGTGGCAAGTTTTACAATTAACTCTTTAATAGTTTCCGTCACCGGCAAAACTTCATAAATTCCGACTCGCCCCTGGTAGCCATCGGGATTTTCTTTAGTTGCTTTTGGTTTGAAAAAGGGAATATTTTTAAAAACGGTTTTTGGCTTAACTAATTTCTCTTCAACTAAAATTTCCAAAATTTTGTCCAAGTCGCAGTATTTTCCCAAATTTTTGATTTCCGAATCCGACAAATTGTATTTTTCTTTTCCTTCGCATAATTTCCTCACCAGCCGCTGGGCGATAATAATGTTTAATGTGGAAGAAATTAAGAAAGGCTCGGCGTGCATATCAATCAACCGGGGGATGGCGCCGGCAGCCGAATTAGTATGGAGCGTAGACAACACCAAGTGGCCGGTTAAGGCCGCATTGATAGCCAACGAAACTGTCTCATTATCCCTGATTTCGCCAACCATAATAATATCCGGATCTTGCCGAACGAGCGACCGGAGGCCGGAAGCAAAGGTTAAACCGATTTTAGGATTAACTTGGGTCTGGTTAACTCTCGGCATGCGGTATTCAATCGGGTCTTCAACCGTAGAAATATTAATGCCTGGATTATTCAAAATTTCCATCATCGAATAAAGAGTGGTAGTTTTTCCCGAACCGGTGGGGCCTGTCACTAAAATCATACCGACCGGCTTTCTCAAATTGTGCTGAACATTTTCCAGGGGCTTTCCGCTGAAACCCAACTGTTCCAAGGTGAAAGCTTTGGCAGTTTCAGACAACAACCTCATAACAATTTTTTCTCCGGTAAAAACCGGCAGAATTGATACCCTGACCGAATATTTATAATCCTCGGCTTCTATTTTGAAACGGCCGTCTTGAGGCAATCTGTGTTCGTCTAATTTTAAATTAGAAAGGACTTTTATCCTGGCAACAATGCCCGAGGCCGCAAGAATGGGCAGAATCATCGCATCCCTTAAAATGCCGTCTATTCTATATCTTACCAGCACTTCTTTTTCCGTCGGCTCTATGTGGATATCCGAAGTTCTCTGTAAAATAGCGTGCTTCAGTAAGGTATCAACAATTTTAATTACCGGCAATTCTTCGGCAACTTTTTTCAAGTCTTCCCCCTCCTCGCCCTGAGCCACGCCGAAGGGTTCATCTTTAATCGCTTTTATGCCGCAGGCTTCTTTCTTAATAATTTCTCCGAATTCCGCTTCCAGCGTTTTCTGATATTGCAGAAGAACATTTCTGATGCTTTCCGGAGTAGTCAGCCGCGGTAAAATTCTAAGATTAGCTGTTTTTTTGATAAATTCAATCGTTCTTAAATCCTCCGGATCAAGCATGGCCACTTCTAAGGTATCGCCTTTTTTCCGGAAGGCCACGATATTGTGAGAACGGGCGATGGGTTCCGGTATCATTTTCAAAACTCCAGGGTCTATTTTTTCTTTTTCCAAACTAACAAAAGGAATCCCCAAAATATAGGCCTCCAACTTAATTAATTCTTCTTTTTGAATAAAATTTTCTGAAACTAAAACATCGCCAACCTTTTGATTAGTTTTTTCCGCCCTCTTGAGACACTCTTCAAAATCGCTTTCTTTTATCAGCCCTGCGTCCAGAAGAAAAGCTTTTAATTGTTGCGGTTCAACTCTCATAACAAATTTTTAATTTTTTCTACTAATTCTTCTAAAGAATAATTTGCCTTGACCAAATAAGCAGTCGCCCCCAACTCAAGAGCTTTATTTATTTTTTCCATTTCTTCCAAGTTAGTCAAAATAATAACCGGAATTTCTTTTGTCTCTTTTGTTTCTTTAAGTTTTTTTAAAACATCCAAACCTTGAATTTTGGGCAAAATTAAATCCAATAAAATTAAATCCGGTTTTTTGGCGTTAGCCAAATTTAATCCTATTTCGCCGTCTAGGGCTGAAATTATTTCGTAGCCCTCTTGCGACAGTCTGTCGCCAACTGTTTTTTGCAAAGCCTGCTCATCCTCTATAAGTAAAATTTTTTTCATATTCGTATATTCGAAATAAATTAGTTATTCGTTGATTTGTAGCGTGAACCAGAAGGTCGACCCTTTGCCCTCTTGGCTCTTAAATCCGATCTTGCCGCCGGCTTTTTCAATAATAGCCTTGGCAATATATAATCCCAGACCCGATCCCTGGGTTTGATATTTCAGCGCATTTTCCGACCGGAAAAATTTTTGAAAAATGTATTTTTGATCGACCTTGGGAATGCCCACTCCGCTATCTTTAATTTCAAAATAAATGCCTCTATTCATTTTTGCTAATTTTATATCTATTTCTCCTCTCCCTTGGCTATAACGGATAGCATTATCTAAGAGATTTTCCACCGCCTGTCTGATTTGAGAAAAATCGGAAAGAATATCAGGCAAATCTGCCGGAGCGGAAAAATTAATTTTCACATTTGAAGCCTGACCGAAAGGGATAGAAACCCGAACAATCTCTTCAATTAAATCCTTCAAAGAAAATTCGGTTTTTTTAAAAAGCATTTTGGCTGTTTCAATTCTGGAAACAGTCAACAGATCAGATATTAAGTTCGTCATTCTCGCTGAATTTTCTTTTAGAATTTTTAAATACTCTGTCTGTTTTTCACTGACCGGATCAGCCCTGCCTGATATTAAAAATTCAAGCGCCCATTTCAGATTAGAAAGGGGCGGACGCAATTGATGAGAAACAATACTGACAAATTCTGATTTCATCCTATTCGCCTCAACTAATTTTTCAAATGACTGAGTGATAATAAAAGCGATAATGAATAAAATAACGGTAATAGAAAAAACAATCAAAGTGACGACTTGAGGATTGCTGATGAATCTGTTTCCGATCAGCCAAGTAGTCAGAGAAGAACTAATATTAATCAGCCCCATTATTAAAAAAAGAAACTGGGGAGACTGCCAAAGAGGAATCCCGTATTTTTTGTATTGGCCGAAAATGTTGACCATTTGATTATTATATCACAAAAAGATATATTAAAAACGACGGGGTGTCGTATAACGGCAGTATGTATGCTTTGGGAGCATGCGGACTGGGTTCAATTCCCAGCACCCCGACTTTGCGGGCGTCGTATAACGGCATTACCTGAGATTTCCAATCTCAAGACAGGGGTTCAATTCCCCTCGCCCGCTCCAAAACAAAAATGTTTTACAAATTTCTCATTTTATAGCACAAGATTCCCTCTTTCAGATATTGGCCCGTAAGAAGGGGGTAAAATTTTTCTCCGTTAATTTTTGTCTTTCTGAAATCTACAATCTTTTTATCTGAAGAATTATTCCCCAACAGTTTTCCGTATACATAAAATATTCTCTTCCCTTTTGAATGATTGGGATTGTCAGATTAAACATTCTTAAC
>CAYIJU010000051.1:0-5437 GCA_964363855.1 uncultured Candidatus Saccharibacteria bacterium
AAGTTTCCTGCCTGGTGGGCCAGTTGACCTTTTTCATTTCCAGGCGAACCTCCTTGAAAAAAGCAGTAATTTTATTGAACATGGTATTTTAAAAGCGCCCGAGGCGCTCTATGCCTTAATATTACCGAAAAAACGTTATATGTCAAGATTCTTCACTTTATTGGCGTGGGCTTCAATAAATTTTTTTCTAGGCATAACTTTTCGCCCGCTCCCGAAATTTCATAGTGTACTTACGCATCCCAATGGAAAATTTTTTATTGTTGGCGAGTAGCGTCTTGGGAACTTGCAGTGCCACCAATAGAATCTTCCGGATAAAAATTCCCTTTTTGTAATAACCGGAATTGATCACATTTTTTCTCTATTTTTTCTATTTCTTCTCTTGATAATTCGGCGTATTGTTTTATATCGGAAAAAATCGCCACTTGCGTAGGGCCACCAACTCTGTTATCTTGAGACCCCGTTTCTTTAATACAAAAAGTCGCTAATTCAGCCGCGTGAGTTGTTGTAATCTCTGGTTCATAAAGACGGTTCAGTAGATAATTCGCAATAATGGGTATGCCAATACAATCAAATCCTGTCGGACTCTTCCTCGGAACAAAATTATCATTACTGCTCAACTGATAAATTTCCGGTTTATTCACTGTTGTATATCCGCCCAAAAGTATAGTCAAAGATGGTCTATTTTTTGGTTCAAGATGAGAGAAAAAGTCGTTAAATTTTTCCTTGCCTAGCGATCGAAGTTGCTCGGCAAAATCGGACACGCCATTTCTAAAATTAAGTTTTGATGCAATAGTGTCAAAAAAATGCATCGCAAGTGGCCCGTCACCCGCAATCCCAACTGCATAGTGGTCATCTAATCTAAAAACTTTTTTGACCGTATCATTACTAGTCAAAAAAGAGCTTGCTCTGCTGTCAGAAGCAAGAACAATCCCATCTTTTGCAATAATACAAATAGTAAGTGTCATATTAAGTTAAGTTTACTTTGACATCCTCTCCACCCTCTGGTTCTTTGGTATTACAAATTGGTTCATATTGTTTATACATCTGTTTTTCTGCGGCTTCTCGGATATAAGCTTCCGTAACTTTAGCATATCTAAAAAAACATTCCTTCGTGCTTAAATAATTTTTAATGCAAATGTTTTCTTCGGTGGAAGATAAATGTTGTAAAAGTCGATCTTTTATTTTTTCTGCTTTCCCAATATAAAAAACATAATAATTACCATCTTCGGCTTTATAAGATAGGCGATAAACGCCAGGCAAATTATCTGGTAATCCTTCAATAGCAGTTTCGCTCAAGTTTTCTAATTTTGTCCAAGTTAATTTCCAGTTTTCCATATTATTTATTATACACAATTAAAATTTAATTTCTAAACAAAACCTCAAAACCGGCAGTATTTACCCAAAAATTTATTTTATTTCTTCAATAAAAATACCGTTTCCAATACCGCTTATTCTACTTTTTTTATTTATATTTAATTCTGCGTCATTCCAACACAAATCTGTTATATCATCACCATTAAATTCTCTGTTTTCATATTTTTCCAATGCCTTTTTCAACGCTTCTTTTTCAGTATCGGCACAAACCTTTACTTCAAAATTACTTGGAATTTTTACCGCTAAACTAACTTTATATTTTTTCATAAACTATAAAATAATTTTAAAATTATTCTTATTCGCTTCTTTTTGATAATATTCAATTTTCATTTTTTGAAATTTTCCCATTCTCCGTATTCTCTATCTTCGTTTAGTTTTCTCTCAATATAACCGCGATTATTTTCGTTCAATAAAAACTTCTTTGATTTTTCGAAAAACAAACCACTTTGTCTTTCAGATATAAGCCATTGAGATTCTGAAACTTTTTTATCATCTATATCAATATCGAATTCTGATAAAATAACATTGAGATTATTAATAAACGAAAACCTTAAAGAAACGGTATGTATTGCTTCAATATAAAATTTCGTTCTATCTGTTACTACGCAGAAATTGTAATTTTGTCCTTTAATAACGGTTTTCATATAACGCTTGCATATTCTCTCCTAAATTCCTCATAA
The DNA here is from genome assembly GCA_964363855.1 of uncultured Candidatus Saccharibacteria bacterium. Lineage (GTDB taxonomy): Bacteria > Patescibacteriota > Minisyncoccia > Minisyncoccales > CAZWNE01 > JBBTTI01. Next base: position 2,055 of record CAYIJU010000051.1, read on the forward strand.
ACTATCCTTAAAACTTTCTCTCTGTCTTCGCTATCTTGAAATTGCTCTACCAAATGAAGTAAATCTTTTTTGTCTATGGACTGCACTTTCATATCAATAAGATATTTCTTAAACTCTTGCGAAATGTCATCTATAATCAGAATAACCTTGCCGTCGTCTAATCTTTCTTTGTCAAAATTGGATTTTAATTCTGCGTAAATATTCTTGGCGGCACTCATATTAGAAACTCGTAATTTTTTAATCTGATACACGACGCCGAAATTAGTTGATAGGTCAACACCTGCATCGTGCGACGATGTTCTCGTATCTCTATAAATTTTACAAGCAAACTTTTCTAAATGCACTTTAATAATAGCGAAGCCGAAAATTTCAAAATTAGACGCATTTTTATCAATATGATTTTTAACAATTTCTATAAACTCGTCAGGATTAGATGATATTCTTACTCTTTCATCGTGTTTAGCAAGTTTAGTTATAATTCCTAATTTATCATCAATAAATACTTTAATTCTTTCTGGTAGCCATACTGAAAGTTCGCTTGCACACTCTTTGTATAAAGGATTAAGTTGATATTTCTTGTTGCCAATTACTTTTATAACTTTGTGTTGCGGCAAATTTCTGGAGGAATACGCGTCATAATAGACGCCACCTATGTGAAGGTCGTGCCCAAGATATTTTTTCAATTCCTGTATTGTTTTTTGATAGATACTCCTAATTTCCAAATCAGTAAAAACATCTCGGTTTGTTTGAAGAAATGATTTAACTATCCCCAATGTTATAACTGGGAAAAGAATTTTTGTTTGTGATCTCTTGAGCATACGCTCAATGGCATCTTTAACAGCGACCGGAATTTTTGAATTATTTTTGCTCATAAATTATCGGGATAAAAATACATTGGGTAAGGATTTTGAAGCATTACCCCGCTACGACGACTAATTCTTAAATAGCCGTCTGGTTTTTTCCAAATAATTCTATCCCTGTATCTAAAACCGGCTTCTTGAAAAATTTTTGTCGCGTCAGCAACAATGGGAAATTTTTCGCCGTCAATTAACATATCATCGATATTCAAAACGGCAATTCGTCCATCTTGTAAAACCCTAAAGGTTTCTTGGGCAAATCTTCTCAATACGCCGAGATATTGTCCATAATTCTTGAATAGTCCTTTATAATCAAAGGGCGCATTAAAGTAAGGTGGCGAAGTAACCATCAGATGGACACTTTTGTCGGGAATTTCTTCCATACTCATACAGTTTCCAACTATCAACTTATGAAATGTTGTCATGTTTATCTTAATATTATATATCCAAATTTTTCACTTTGTTGGCGTGGGCTTCAATAAATTTTTTCCGGGGCATAACTTCATCTCCCATCAGCATATCAAAAGTCCGGTCGGCTTCTTTAGCATCTTCAACTTTAACTTGAAGCAAAAGGCGGTTCTGGGGATTCATTGTTGTTTCCCAAAGTTCTTCTGAATTCATCTCTCCCAAACCCTTATATCTTTGGATATTAATTCCCGTCGTCTTTTTAAATTCTTTTAAAACTTGAACTTTTTGTTCTTCAGAGTAAGCATGTTTTATTTCTTTTCCCGATTGGATTTTATAAAGCGGCGGCTGGGCGATATAGATATAGCCGGCGTCAATCATTGGTTTGAAATGGCGGTAAAAAAGCGTTAAAAGCAATGCCCTAATATGGGCGCCGTCAACATCGGCATCAGTCATAATAACAACCCTGTGATATCTGGCCTTTAAAATATCAAAATCATCGGCAATGGCCGTGCCCAAAGCAATAACCAAGGCCTTAACTTCTTTTGAGATGAGCATTTTGTCTAATCGAGCCCTTTCCACGTTTAAAATCTTGCCTCTCAATGGCAGAATTGCCTGAAAGTGACGATCTCTAGCCTGGCGGCTTGAACCTCCGGCCGATTCTCCCTCCACGATATATAATTCTGATTCTTCCGGATTCCTTGAGGTGCAATCAGCTAATTTTCCGGGTAAAGCCAGTCCTTCCAGAATTCCTTTTCTTAAAACCGTTTCCTTAGCAGATCTGGCGGCAATTCTTGCTTTTTGAGAAAGAACGCATTTCTCCATAATCGCTCTGGCATCTTGAGGATTTCTTTCCAAAAAGTCAGTTAGGCCTTCTGAAACCACTGCCTCAACAGCTGTTTTAGCCTCCGGATTGCCCAATTTAGCCTTGGTTTGACCCTCAAATTGAGGTTCCCTGATTTTAATCGAAACCACGCTGGTTAAACCCTCCCTAATGTCGTCTCCGCTTAAATTATCCTCGCTGCCTTTTAAAAAGCCGCTCTTTCTGGCGTAATCATTAAAAGTTCGGGTAAGGGCAGTCTTAAAGCCGGTTAAATGACTGCCGCCCTCGCCGGTATTGATATTGTTGGCAAAACTTTCTTCATACGCCTCGTACTCGTCGGTGTATTGGAAAGTGGCTTCAACCAAAATTCCTTCTTTTTCTCCCGAGCAATAAAAAATATTCGGATGCCGGGGATTAACGCCTCGAATTAAATATTTTATATAAGAGGCCAAGCCGCCTTCAAAATAAAACGTGTAAAAAATACCGGGTTTTTCTCTTTGATCGGAAACTTGAATCCTAACTCCTTTTGTCAAATAAGCCTGTTGGCGCAAATGATTTAAAACTCTTTTCAAATCAAATTTAATTTCTTTAAAAATTTCCGGATCAGCCTCAAAAGTAACCGATGTTCCGGTTTGTTTGGAAATCCCGTCTTTTTGAACTTTGGCCGTCGGTTTGCCTTTTTTATATTCCTGAAAATATTTCCCGCCGCCTCGGCAAACCTCAACCCGCATCCAAGTGGAAAGAGCGCAGACAACCGAAACGCCCACGCCGTGAAGACCGCCGGAAATCTGATATGACTTGCCGCCAAATTTGGCTCCGGCGTGCAAAGTGGTCATAACGGTTTCCAGCGCCGATTTTTTGGTTTGAGGATGAATGTCTACAGGAATACCCCGGCCATCATCAACTGTTTTGACTCTGTCTCCCGGCAAAAGCGCCACCTCAATATTATGGGCATATCCTCCCATGGCTTCGTCCAAAGAATTATCAACTACCTCCCAAATCAAATGGTGCAAACCGTCAATTCCCGTAGACCCTATATACATTCCCGGCCGTTTTCTGACCGGATCCAAACCCTCTAGAACATAAATATCTTTGGCTTCGTAAGAAGATTCTGACTCTTTTTCTACTTTTTTTATTTCTTTTGGCATAAGTATATTATATCATATCTAAAGAAACTCCGTTTCTCACTTAGAAACGGAGTTTCTAAGTTTAACGTAAAATGGCATTCAAATCTTGCTTTGTTTTATTTCTTATTTCTTCTTGGATTTTATTTATTTCTTTATTCTCTAAAGTTCTTT
>CAYIJU010000052.1:0-5197 GCA_964363855.1 uncultured Candidatus Saccharibacteria bacterium
CGTTCTTTTCTCCAAAAGGTCTTTGATTAACAAAAGATTGCGGAACTGGAAATTTATCATTGAAAGAAGATAAGGCACAGAGTCGCCGTCTTCTAGGTGTTTATGGAGCAATTCCATAGCCTGTTTTTTATTTTTTCTGGCGATAGCGTCAATTGTCTTGAATATATCAGTTTCAATTTCGCTATTGACCATTTGCTCCACGTCTTTTAACCCTATTTCCGAATTTTGATCTTTAAGTTTAAAAGCGGCCAATTTTTTAATTTCGTTGGAAAGCCGCCAAAGGTCATTAGCGCAAAAAATGACCAGCTGTTCCAGAGCCTCTTTTTGGATTTTGGCTCCGTATTTTTCGAATTCTTTCTTCGCAAAAACCATCGATTGCGCAGAGGAAAGAGGTTTGAATTCTTGAGATTTTGAATTTTTCTCCAAAAATTTAAAAAAAGACTTGCGCGAGTCTGCCTTGCCGTCTTCAAAAAAAACAATCGTATTTTCTTCAGATTTTAATAAACTATCTTTGCAATCCAAAAGCGGATCTTTGAACTTAACAGAAGAAAGAGCGTTTTTTAAAATAATAAGTTTTTTTTCTTTGAACATTGAAACTGTTTCCAACTCGCGTTTAAAGTCAACAAAATCAGCGCTTTGACAATCTATGATTGTTAAATTAAGCCCGTTTTTATGGACTTTTTTATATTTTTCAACTATTTCCTGCAATTTCTGCCTTGATCTGAAATTATCCTCGCCGTAAATAAAAATTAACATAGGGTTGGCACTTGGGGCAGAAGTGAGCGCTTCGGCCGCCGATTTTAATTCTGGCGATAATCGCGCCGCAACGAAGACATTTTTCTCCCTCTTTTTGATAAACTTTATGATATTTGGCGTAATCTCCTTTTTCTCCGTAAGCGTCAAAATAATCCCTGACTGATGAACCATGCCGCCTAATGGCTTCTTTCAAAATTTTTCTGATATTTTTTAAGATATCTCCTATTTCTTTCTTGCCTAATGTTTTGACCCGTCGCAAGGGATGGACTTTTGCGGCAAATAAAATTTCGTCAGAATAAATATTGCCGATCCCGGCAATAAATTTTTGATCCATCAGCAGGGGTTTTATTCTTGAATTAAGCCTTTTAGACAAAAGGACGCTGAAAGTTTTTAAATTTATTTCTAAGGCCTCGGGTCCGAATTTTTCTTCTATTTCTTTTGTCCCCTTTACTTTTTTCCACCAGCCAAATTTTCTGACGTCATTGAAAATTAATTGCGAACCGTCGTCAAAATTAAAAACCTTGCGGGTATATGGCGAAGATTTTCCGTTAAAAATCAACTGGCCGGTTAATTTTAAGTGAAAAATTAAACTCGTCCCATCATTAAAATCAAATATTAAAATCTTGGCTCTTCGGCGGACGTCGGTAATTTCCCGACCATCTAATTTCCTGCCGATAATTTTTTCAGCCAACTGACGCCGAATCGTTTCCACTTCCGGCAGTTCAGGCATACTTACCTTAAGATTGCTTTAATTTTTTCAATAATTTCGCCAGGAGTAAAATGGGCTTTGATCAGGTAATCAACTGCGCCCAGTTTCAACCCCCTTTCCACGTCTTCTTTCTGGCCAAGATTAGAAAGAACAATCACAGGGATTGACGCCATGGATGGATCGTTTTTAATTCGGGAAAGAACTTCAAAACCATCAATGCCGGGCAAAATTAAATCAAGCAGAATAATAGAAGGGTTGAATTCTTTTACCATCTTTAATCCTTCTTCTCCGTCAATGGCGCCATGGACATTGAAACCATCCTTAATGAGTTTTTGAGAAATTAATTCCCTTAAAAATTTATCGTCTTCAACAACGAGAACATTTATCATATATTATATATTTTACTTTATTATAAAAAAAACACAAATAAACCAAATTAAAAGCCGGTGATAAATTCTTCAAGCGCCTCTTCTTTCTCCGGAATCAATCTTTCCTTAAATGGCAAGGTAAAATGAACAGTCGTGCCCTTACCCTCTTCTGACTCTATCCAAATTTCACCGCCATGTCTTTTGATTATATTTTTAACAATAAAAAGACCGAGGCCGGAACCTTCGGTTTGCATTTTAATAACATTTTCGCTGCGAAAAAATTTAGAAAAAAGCCGCGGCATCTGGCTATGGGGGATGCCCGCCCCCGTGTCTTGTATTTTTATTTCAAGATAATCTCTGCCAGATGGTTCAGTATTTATTTGGATTTGCCCTCCGGCCAGAGTGTAATTAATAGAATTCTCTAAAATATTTTTCAGAGCTAATTTAATTTTTTGGGAGTCCATTTTTATTTTAGGGAAATCTTTTTCAGGCGGCTCAAAGATAACTTTAATATTTTTCTCCTGGAACCGGAGAACCTGTTCGTTTAATGTCTCTTTAATCACAGCGACAATATCGCCAAATTCAAAATTATATCCAAACCTCCCTTCTTCAATTTTAGCGACATCCAGCATATCATTAACCAATCCAATAATTCTCTCGTTGGAATCATAGCCTTTTTGTAAAAAATCTTTTTGCTCTTGGGTGAGTTTGCCGACATCGCCGTTAATCATCATCTTCATCACCCATTTTATCGCCGAAAGGGGAGTGCGAAGCTGATGGGCGGCTAAAGTAATAAATTCTGACTTCATTTGTGAAATAGCTTTTTCTCTTTCAATGGTTATTTTTAATTTTTGACTCATCTCATTAAAATAATCAGCGAATATCGAAAACTCATCGTTGGATTTTATTTCTATTTTCGCGCCATACTCTCCGCGGGCAAGCTGACGTACGCCGTTTAATAACTTTTTTAAAGGTCTGATAACAATCCGCACTGAGAGAAAAATACCGATGGAAATTGCTGTAATAAAAAACAAAATAAAAAAGATTGTCTGAATTTGTATATCTCCGGCAAGATTATTTAAAAATAACACCAAAACAACTGATAACGGCAAAAACCCAAAAAGAACAAAGACGACAATAATTTTGGCAAAAAGCGGAAAACGAGTCCGGCCCTCTAAGTCTTGAGGAAACGACTCTGCCTCGCCTGACGATTTTGAAAAAATACTTTGAGCCATATAATTATTTCCTTATTTAATCGGCAAAGAAAAACAGAATGCCGTCCCCTTGCCTTCTTCTGATTGAAACCAAATTTTCCCGCCATGAGCTTCAATAATATTTTTAGCGATAAAGAGGCCGAGCCCGGAACCATCCGTTTCTATTTTTACCGCATTGGTCCCCCGAAAGAATTTTGAAAACACCCTTGCTTTTTGATCCTCCGGTATACCAACGCCGGTATCAGAAACCTGACATTCTATACTCTCGCCAGCGCGCCGCAAAGAAACTGTTATGCTGCCGCCGGAAACTGTATATTTTATAGCATTGTCGATAAGATTTTGGATAACCAGCCTTATTTTCTCCACATCTATTTTAACTTGCGGCAATTCTTTTTCCGATACTTTAAATTCCAATTTAAGATTTCTTTCCCCGACTTCTTCTTTATAAGAATTAACTACAAATTGGATAATTGCTCCTATGTCAGCGAGTATCGGTTTAAAAATATATCTTCCTTCTTCAATGCGGGCAACATTCAAAAGATCGTTCACTAAATCAATCATTCTCTCGTTTGATTCATAAAGCTTGCTGGTTAATTCTGTTTGTTTTTTAGTTATTTTACCGACATCGCCATCCAACATTAATTTTAAAGCCCATTTCGTTCCGGAAAGAGGGGTTCTTAATTGGTGGGCGGCAAGCGAAACAAACTCTGTCTTCAGCCGCTCAATTGTTTTCTCACGGGTAACATCGTGTAGAATGACTAATATCCCTAATGTTTCTCCTCCGCTTATCATGGAAACAGTTGAAGCCTCCAGTATTAAATCATCCCTAACTGATAATTCTTTTCTAAAGACTTTTAAAGACTCTCTTTCTAACATTTCTATTAATAACTTAAACCCCGGCTGTTTTTTAAGTTCTGGCATCAACCTTTTCGATATTTCTTCGGCCTTAATTTGTAAAAATAATTCAGCTTGAGGGTTTATCAAAGAAAGCTTATTTCCATTGTCAAAAACCAATAAGCCATCGCTAAAATTAGTGATTATGGATAGGGTTTTATCTTTTTCTTCCTTTAAGGCGATATAAGACTGCCTCAAATTACCGATTGTTTCATTAAAAGTATCAGCCAACTCCCCAATTTCATTTCTTGATCCTACTTTAATTTTAGCGTTTAAATTTCCCTTAGAAATTTCCCGGCAAACAGTAATTATTTTTTTGATAGGATTAGTTATAGAGCGAAAAACAAAAAATAATACCAGAAGGATAAAAACTAAAGACCCTATTCCTAAAACAATGCTTTGGATGGTGGTCCTGATTATAGTATCTTTTATGCTTTGCAGAGAAAAACCGATAAAAATAGCGTTATTGCTTTGGGTCGGATAGATAATCAATTTAATTTCTTTTCCATTGAAAAAACTGTCTTTGGTGATTGTTTCCTGGGATGATAGCGCCCCCCGGATATCTGCATCCTTGATTATTTCTCCCACCTCATCTTTCAGACTGCTTAGGCGAACTGCGCCGTCTATTCCAACAATTTTTATGTAAACAACATCCTTTGCTTTGGCCATTTGGCCGATAAACAAATTTTCTATGCCGGGAATAGAAGAAACCCGGAATTTCCAAGCCGAAGAAAATGCCGTTTCATCAATAGCTTCGGCTAAATTTATTTTTTCCGAAACTGCCGTTTTAATCAGTTCACTCCGCTCTTTTCGGATAGAGAAATAAAGAGTAACTGAAATCGTCAGCCCTAAAAACGCAAGGGCGCCGAAAAGAAGAGTATATAATGAATACTTTCTCATTTGGAAATTAAAAGCCTAATAAGATAAATAATTTATTCTTGCGGAGCCGCAGAAGAAGAATGGCTAGCGGGCACTAAATAAATTCTGATTTTGCCTATTTTTTCCGCAGGGTATCCTATTTTGGCAAATTCTTGAGCGGTAATGTTGGCTCCTTTATTGGCTAAGGCAAAAACTGACTCCGGAAAATTAATACGTTCCTGGACCCAAGTGCCGAGCTCATAAGGCGCTACAAATATCGGGCTGTACATCTTGCCTAATTTATTCAAATCTGAAATCACTGTGTGATCAGGATGGCCGTGGGTTAATAAAACTAAATCAACTTTACCGAAAGCGGAAAAGTCCTTGTATTTTTCCGG